>JACDAV010000166.1 GCA_013695255.1 Chloroflexota bacterium | reverse complement strand
CCAACCGGCGACGGCACGGCGCCCGAGCCTTCCGACGAAGCTGGCGATTTCGCGGGCCCCGAAGCCGATACGGACGAGACGACCGTCGCCCGGCCGGCCGTGCCGGCTGCGGCCGCCGAGCCCGATGCGGCGGTACCTGGCCGTTCGATGCGCCCGGGCGAGCGCCGGGCGGCGCGCGGCAAGCCGGCGGCCGCCGCGCCGACACCGTCCGAGCGGATCGTGCACATCGAGGACCGCGCCTCGCGGGTGTTCGTCGCGGTGACCGTCGGGGTCTTTGCGCTGATCCTCCTCAACGCTCTTCTCCTCGGCAAGGGCGGTGTGCTGGCGCCAGCCGCGACATCGACCCCGCTGGCGAGCGTGTCGGCATCGCCTGCGGGATCGACCAGCGCATCGCCGGGCGTCAGCGGCTCGCCGAGCGCCAGCGCCGGGCCGCGCGGCTCGCCCAGCGCCGCCGCCTCGGGCTCGGCGGCCGCAGCCGCCACGGCCGGCCGGGCGACGGTCGTCTCGTCCGTATCGGCTTCGGGGCCCGCGAAATCGCCAGCTTCGTCGGAAGGCTCGGGCGCCGTGCCGTCGCCGGTTGGATCGATTGGCTCGGGCTCGGAGGTGCCCGTCTCGCGGGGCGCGCCCTCTCGCTCGTCGGTCATCCTCGGGTGGGTCTCCTGTCGGCGGCGCGTCGGTGCGTCCGGGCCGCGGCGGGCGCCAGTGTACCGGAGGTCAGGCGTCACGCACCGCAGGGACGAGCAATCCGGCCAGGCCGGCGGCCATGGTGACCGCGCCGAACAGGGCGATCACGGGAGCGGCGCCGAAGATCTCGCCGAGGACGCCACCGACGCCCATCGCGAGCGTCATCGAACCGGACACGAGGGCGAACCGAAACCCGATGACCCGCCCGATCAGCTCCGGCGGAGTCCGCTCCTGGAACATCGTCTGGCTGGGGATCACGAAGATCATGTTGGCGACGCCGAGTCCGGTCATCAGCCCAAGGGCGATCCCCAGCTGGTCCGTCAGGCCGATCAGGGCGATGCACGCGCCGGCCGCCGCGTAGCCGACGATCACGGTGCGACCGCGCCGGAACCGGCTGCCGATGAGCCCAATCGCGAACCCGCCCACGAGATTGCCGACCCCGATCCCCGTCTCGAGGAAGGCGAACACGGACTCCGGGCTGAAGCCGGAGGGGGCGATGCTCCGCTGCGCATACAGCGCCGTCAGCGCGATCAGGATCCCCAGCGTGAACTGGGCCACCGTGGCCTGCACGGTGTTGGCGAGGAGCGTCAGGTCGCTGCGCAGGAAGCCCCAGCCCATTCCCATCTCGGCGAAGAACCCAGTCGACCTCCCCTCGCGTGGCGCAGCCCGGGCGATGGGCGGTACGGCGATCGTCCAGAGGAGGGCCGCCGATGCGACGTACGTCGCCGCGTCGAACCAGAAGGCAAGGGGGAGCGCCGTCCCCAGGAAGCCCACGAAGAGGCCAGCCAGGGGATAGCCGATGACGTCCGCCATCGTCTCGCCGATCCACAGGGCGGAGTTGGCGGGCAGCAGCTCGTCCTCGCGCACCAGGCGCGGCAGAACCGCCACGCGAGCTGGCCGGAAGAAGATCGAGATCGTCGTCACGAGGAAGACGAGCGGGTAGACGAGCGCGAGGTTGATGACCGCCGCGACCGGCATGACGAGGACGAGGGCCGCTCGGAGCAGGTCGCTCACCACGAGGACCTCGTGGTGGTCCCAGCGATCGACGAAGGTGCCGGCGATCGGGCTGAAGACGAGGTTCGGCAGCGTCGCGGCGATGAACACGCCGGCCAGTGCGATGGCGGAACCGGTGGCGTTCAGGACGAGGAACGCGAGCGCGACCAGGTGGATCCGGTCGCCGAAGAGGCTGATGAGCTGTCCCGCCCAGAGCGCCGAGAACGACGGGTTGAGCGCCAGTCGGACGTACGGATGGTGACGCGCCCGCTCGATGATCGGTGGAGCCGCCCGCTCGACGGCCGGGGGAGCGGACACCACCACGGACGCCGAACCAGCGCCCGCTTCGGCTGGTGCCGCGGCGCCCGGGGCGCCGGGCGCTGCCATCCCTGCGCCGGACGCGCCGAGGACCATCGGACGATCGAGCACGGACGCCTCGGCGAGGCCGGGCGCGAGGCCGGTCCTCGGCCGCACGCGGCCCTCGCGTAGAGGGGCGCCAGTCGGGAGCGATACCGCCCGGGCGGGACGGCCAACGGTCTCGAGCCGCCGTCGGACGGCCTCCGTCTCCGCGTCGTCGAGCTCGTGGGGTGAGCGAACGACCGTGGCGAACAGGAAGAATCCCAGCCCGGCCGTCAGAAACAGGTCACCGATCGAGGCCACGTTCCGGATGAACGGGAAGGGGATCGGAATGACGTCGACGAGCGGTCCGGCGCGCAGGAGGAAGTCTGCGCCCAGTGCGCCGCCCGGCCCGCTCGGGAGGATCGTGTGGAACGCGGACGCGACATCGGCCGGCGTGAGGTTCGCCGCCAGGAGGCTCGGCTCCCAGATCGGCATGTGGCCGCCGTTGACCACGACCACGAGCGCGTTGCTCAGGATGCCGACGAATGCCAGGCTCATGCCGGGCTGCCAGCGGTTCGCCCAGACGCCGGCCAGCAGCATCGCGTACGCCAGCCCGAACAAGGGCAGCCGCAGCGTCTCCGCGAGCTCGATGCCCGCCCCGATCGCGACCTCTGTCGCGAAGCGCACAACCACCGCGCCGAACAGCAGCGCCGTGCGGCTGAGTCGCACGGCGCCCAGGTTCCAGATGCTCCCCCCGACGGCCAGCCCGAGGATCAGCCCGAGGGCGATGCCGCCAATCAGCACGGGTCAGACCTGTGGCGGAGGAGATTGATCATGGGTGGGCGTCGCGGCCACCGCGCGACCGTGGCCACCGCGTCACCGTCGCCACCGCGCGATCATGCCGCCCACTCCCCCGGCGACGAGCCGCGGTCGCGCAAGTCAGACCGGATCGATCCTCGTGGCGCCGGCCGGCTCGGCCGCCGCCTGAGTCATCCGGCCGGCGGCCTGGGCGAGGAGCGGGATCGGGCGCAGCTCAACCAGCCGCCCCGGGTCAGAGACGCCGTCGACCCACTCCGTGCGGACGAACGCGTCGACGACGGCCGGGTCGAACTGGATGCCCGCGAACTTGCGGAGCTCGGCCAGCGCCTGCTCCGGCGTCAGCGGCGTCATCCGGTAGGGGCGGGCGGCCGTCATCGCCTCGAAGGCATCGGCCACGTGGAGGATCCGGGCAAGCTTCGGGATCTCGTCACCGATCAGCCGATCCGGGTACCCCGAGCCGTTGTACCACTCGTGGTGATGGCGGATGATCGGCAGCTCCGGCGCCAGCTTCGTGACGGGGGCGATGATCTCCGCGCCGAAAACCGGATGCGCGTTCATGAACATCCGTTCCTCGCGGTTCAGCCGCTCCTGCTTCAGCAGCACGGCATCCGGGACACCGATCTTGCCGACGTCGTGCAGCAGGCCGCCCCACTCGAGGGCCTCGAGCTCGGCCTCGCTGACCCGCATCTCCCGACCGATGTCGACACTGATCTGCTTCACGCGATGGCTGTGCTTGCTCGTGAACGGATCGCGTTTGTCGACGGC
>JACDAV010000142.1 GCA_013695255.1 Chloroflexota bacterium | reverse complement strand
GTCCGCGGCGGCACGCAGGCCGAGGGCCACCAGCGGGGCGCGCACGAAGAGTGCGTGCGACGCCCCGTGACGCGCCATCGTCCGCTCCACGGCTGCCAGCGCCTCGTCGGCCCGCCCACGAGCGAGCTCGAGCTCCGCCCGGCCAGCAGCGAGGTACGCGTCCGTGTCCGGGTCGTCGCCAGCGCCGAGCTCATCGGACACGGCGAACCGCCGTTCGGCGGACGCCGTCGCCCCGCGAAGCGCCTCCAGTCGCCCGCGAACCGCGGACAGGAACGCCGAGCCGCGGTCCTCGCGATCGAGCCGCAGGCCCTCTGCCGTCACGCCGTCTGCCTCGTCCCAGCGGCCGAGGCGAAGGAGCACGTCGCCGGCGATGGCGGCCAGGTCGAAGCCGAACCGCCGCTCGAGCCCGACCCGCCGCGCCACCTCGCGGCCCTCCGTCGCCTCGGCCAGCGCCTCGTCGAGCCGGCCGGCCTCGACGAGGTTGAGCGCGAGGTTGTAGTGGGCGACCACGAGCATGTCCGGGGGACCGCCGCGCGCGGCGAGGTCCCGTGAACGGCGCAGCTCCTGGAGCCCGGTCTCGGGACGTCCCAGCGCCACGAGAGCGAACCCGAGCACATTCCGTGCCCTGGCCTCCTCGGCCACCGCTCCGACCGCCTGCGCGCAGGTGATCGCGGCCTCGGCGAGCGCCGCCGACTCCTCGTAGCCATCGGGCGCCAGCAGGCTGCCCGCGAGCCCGCCGAGCACGCGCGCCCGGGCGGCCGAGGCCGGATCGGCTGGGACGAGTGAGACGGCCAGGCGGTGCTCGGACACGCCGGCGGCGGGGTTGCCGGTGGCCCAGCGCAGGTAGCCGAGCCGGCTGTGGAGGAGGCCGGCCAGGATGGGATCGGCCAGCTGGACGGCGAGCTCGATCCCCTCCTGGGTGAGCTCGATCGCCCGGTCGAGGGCCCCGGCGAGATCCGCCGCCTCGGCCGCCTCGCGGCGGAGCTCCAGGCGGGCGGCCGCGTCCGGTCGACCCTCGTCCGGGAGCGTCGCCTCCAGCTTGCGCGCGCGCTCGAACTCGCGGTGCGCGTCGACGTGGGCGTGGACGGCCTCCGCGGCCCGGCCCGCGAGGATGGCGGTCTCGTACGCCGGCCCAACCCGACCCGCCGCGGCCCAGTGCCGAGCCAGCTCGGCGGCCGCGCCAGCCGGGCTTCGATCGGCGAGTCCTGGTTCCTCGGTCAGGACGGTGGCATACCGCTCGTGCAGCCCGCGGCGCTCGCCGGTGAGGAGCTCCCGGGCGACCACCTCCCGCAGCAGCTCATGGCGCACCCGGATCGCGCCGCCCTCGTCCTCCGCGACGACGTGCCGCTCGACGGCTTCCCGCAGCGCAGGCCGGATCGCCTCCACCGGCCGCTCGAGGACAGCGGCGAGCAGGCGCTCCTCGACCGGCCGGCCGGCGACGGCGACCGCCGTCACCACCTCGCGCGTGGCGGGCTGGAGCGACCGGACCCGCGCAAGGAGGACCTCCACCAGCGTCTGCGTGGCGCCGGCACCGGTCACGCCGTCGGCGGCGAACAGCTCCTCAGCGAAGAAGGGATTGCCCTCGCTCCTGTTCCAGACGCGGTCGACGAGCGCGGGATCGGGCGTGCCGCCCGCGATCGCGGTCAGCTGCTCCCGGACGGCCCTGCGGTCGAGCGGCTCGAGCGCGACCCGGTCGCCACCCGGCGCGCGGTTCAGCTCGGCCAGCCAGACCAGGTTCGGATGGCCACGGGGCAGGTCGTCCGTGCGCACGGTGACAAAGGCCGCGACGCGTTCCGTCGTCGCGTTGCGGACGAGGAACGTGATCAGATCGCGGGTCGCCCGATCGATCCACTGGGCGTCCTCGACGACGACCATGACGGGGCGCGGTTCGGACAGCCGGCCGATCAGCTCGAGGACGCGCTCGAACAACCGAGCCTGCCCGATCGAGCCGGGGTCCGGCCGCTCGCCAGCCGCCGCGTCCCCGGCCACCAGATCCGGCGCGATCGAGGCGAGGTCGTCCCGTGTCGGCCCGAGAAGCCGCTCCAGCTCGGCGGGCGGCGTCGCTCGGGCGAGGCCGCGCAGTCCCTCTGCCAGCGGCAGGTACGGCACGCCGGTTCCGTCGATGTCGAGGCATCCGCCGGCGAGGATTCGCGAGCCGTCTGCCCGCGCTCGAGCGACGAGCTCGGAGATCAGCCGGGTCTTGCCGATGCCGGCCTCGCCCGACACGACCACGAGCTGCGGGCGGCCGAGGTCCGCTCGCTCCAGGGCCGCGAGGAGGCGCGCCAGCTCCGCGTCGCGACCGACGAGGACCGGGCTCGAGACGCTGGCCACCGCCGGATGGTACGTCCCCGCCCGGGCGGCTGGGCCTGCGCTGGGATCTGCCGGCGCGGCCGGCGCAGTGGGACGCAGCCGGGCGGGCGTCCGCCCGGGACGAGGTCCGCCCGGCTCGGCGGTGCGGGCGGCTGATCCCAGGCGTTGCCTCGCGTGAGGCGACCGCCGCCGGATCGTGTCAAATGGTCACGGCGTGCGCCTTGGGCGCACCGCGGCGGCCCACGATCCTGCCAGCCGGTCAGCCGATGGCGCGTTGGCAGCCTCGCCGGCATCCGGCGTGCGTGGCTGGGCTCAGGGACCGGCCGGGCTGCCGCGAGAGGCATCCTTGTGCGCACCGCCTGACCGCTAGTCAGGAAACGCGTGCGGCGAGGTGCGCCCTGGCCGCCCAGTTCCTAGAGCAGCTCCCCGTGGGCCGACCCGGTGGGCTCCCCCTCGCGTGGCCTTGGTTCCTCGCCGGGCCCGTAGACCTCGGCACGAGGGCCATCTGCCGTCGCGCCGTTCCCGCGCTGCTCCTCGGTCAACACGTCGTTCGGCTCGACGATCCCGGCGTTCACCTCGCTCGCGGCGCGCTCGGTGACGGTCTCCGCTCCATCGG
>JACDAV010000131.1 GCA_013695255.1 Chloroflexota bacterium | reverse complement strand
TCCGTGGCCGTCGAGGATGCCGGTGGCACCCTGAACCACCCGACCGACTCCGTCCGCGTCAAGGCGCTCCCCGACCACCTCCCGCAGTCGATCGAATACTCGATCGATTCGCTCGTCGACTTCGAGGCGACCATTCACGTCCGTGATCTGAGCGTCCCGTCGGACGTCACGCTGCTGACGGACGGCGACGAGGTCGTGGCCAAGGTCCTGCCGCCGCGGATCGAGGTCGAGGAGGAGCCGGTGGTCGCCGAGGGCGAGCCGGTCGAGGGCGAGGCCGCCGAGGGCGCCGAGGTCGAGGGCGACGGCCCGACGGCGGGCGAAGGCGAGGCGGGCTCCGGGAGTTGAGTGGCGGCTCGGTCGCGAGCCGCTTGATCACCGCCGCCGGGCGGGCCGAACGGGTCAGCTGCGCCGGCTGGGCGCGGGCCTGCTGCGCCGTGGACAACGGATCCGTGGCTTTGCGCCGCCTCGAGCGGCCCGACGGCCCCCGAGGGGCGAATCGTTGATCCCGGCGCATCGAATGGGCATGAGTCCAAACCGCGGGAGGGTGTCACCGCGATTTTGTTGAGTCCCCTGCATCACCGGGCGAGATCAGCGGCGCCGGACGGCTCAGCGGCGCCGGACAGGTCAGCCGCGCCGGACAGCTCAGCCGCGCCGGACAGCTCAGCCGCGCCGGGCCGGATCCGTGAAGCCGGCGTCGGCCGCGTCGACCAGCTCGAGCCGGTTCCCGAACGGGTCCTCGACGTAGAACCGGCGCACGGGAAGCCCCGTGTCGTCCTCGATCACTCGCCTGCCGGCGGCCTGCAGCGTCGCCCGAGCGGAGTCGCTGCTGTCGACGACCAGGGCAGGGTGGCTGCGTCGCGCCGGCTGGAACGCCGGGTCGACACCAAGGTGGATCGCCGCATCGGCGGACCGGAACCAGAGTCCGCCCCGTCCGGCCAGCTCGCGGGGCTTGGGCGCCTCGACCAGACCCAGCACGTCGGCGTAGAACGCGCGAGCCGCGGCTTCGGCTTCGGCCCCGGCCGGCATCAGCAGCTGGACATGGTCGATCGCCCGGACGCGGACCGTCACGGCCGGTCGCCGTGGGCGAGAACGACCGGCGATCGGAGCACCAGCGCGTCCGAGGGGAGCTCCGCGAGGGCGCGTCGCAGTCGGCGGCCGATCCGCTCCCGCTTCGACGCCGGCAAACTGCTGAACAGATCCTCCTCGTCGAATGCCTCGATGAACCGGGCGTACCCCTCGACGTCGAACCGGTGACCCAGCTCCCCCGTGGTCGCCACGACCCGCCGGAACCCCGCCCGCCGGAGCCCGGCCGCAGCCGCAGCCACTGAGGCCAGATCGCTGCTCGGACCGTCCTCGCGCGGCCCGTAGCCGAACTCGTCGAGGACCTCGTCGACCACCCGGTCCGGCTCGAACGGCCCGCCACCGACGAGCCAGGTGACGTGCGCGAGGCGCCCCCCGGATCCGAGGGCGCGGTGCGCCTCGACGAGGGCGGCATGACGACTGGGGACGAGCTGCAGCACGAACGACGACACCGCGGCGTCGAAGGCGCCGTCGGGGAAGGGCAGCCGATCGGCGAAGGCGGTGCGGACTACGAACCGCGCCCGGTCCCCCGGGCCGAGCGCGTCGTCGGCTGCTGCGCGCGCCCCTGCCACCATCTCGCCGGAGGCGTCGATGCCCGTCACCCGCACGGTGGGCCATCGCCGGATCGCCGCGATCGCGAGCGTGCCCGTGCCCGTGCCGATGTCGAGGATGTCGCGGGCGCCGCCTTCGACCAGCGGCTCGATCGCGGCGAGGACCCGGACCGCCGTCGGTGCGATCACGGGTCCCCACCAGCGGGCGTAGCCCTCGGCGATCCGGTCGTATCGGGCGGCCTGATCGGTCATGGAGCCATCGTGCCACGCGAGGGCGGCCGGTACGGCGACCCCCGCTGTCCCGTCCCTGACCCGCGTTCAGCCGGGGGCGATCGGGGGTCGCGCGATCTCCGGATCGGAGATCCTGGCCAGGACGCCCACTCGACGCAGGACGAGGCGGCCCAGGAGGACCAGCCCGAACAGCACGGCAAGGAGCGGAAGCCAGACGATCCCGAACCAGATGCCGGCGGTCGTCAGCGTCTGCAGGATGCCGGTCAGCGTGCCGGTTGCCCGGTCGATCTCGCCGGCCGGGTTCCACGCCGCCTCCTCCACCGCCCGGACGACGGCGACGATCTCCCGGCCGTAGGTCACCGTCAGGGTGCCCAGCGCCGCCTCCTCCTCGAGGCTGGCTCGCTGGGCATCCAGCTGCTCGATCTGGCCCCGCACCTCGGACAGCCGGGCCTGGCCCTCGAGGATCTCCTCGAAGGAAACCGCCTTCTCGGCGATCGCCTGGATGGCGGCCTCGCTCACGCGCAGGTTCCGGATCCGTGCCTCCAGGTCGACGATCTGGCCGGTCACCTCGGTGGAGTTCGTCTCCTCGCCGAGCACCGAGCCGAGCTCGCGGAGCGCGGCCACCGCCTCCTCCCAGCGGTCGGCGGGGATCCGGTAGGTGATCGAGGCGACGGACCGATCGCCGTCATTGGACTGGCGCGAGGCGCCGATGAACCCGCCGGCCTTGCGGACGACGTCGCGCCCAGCCTTGACCGCGGCGTCGAGGTCCTCGACCTTGAGGCTCAACGTTCCCGTATAGACGATCTTTGCCAGGTCGCGGAACGCGCCGTTGCCGGCTGTCCCGCCGGCGCCCGGGTCGGCGGCGGTGCCGTTGCCGGTCCCGCCATCGTCGTTGCTGCCGTTGTCGGCGCCGCTTCCGGCCCGGTTTCCGGCGCTCGCGGCGGGGGCC
>JACDAV010000089.1 GCA_013695255.1 Chloroflexota bacterium | reverse complement strand
TCATCGACCAGCGCATCGTGGGCTGCGACCGCGTTGCCGCCAACGGCGACACCGCCAACAAGATCGGCACGTACTCGCTGGCCGTGCTCGCGAGGCGGCACGGGATCCCGTTCTATGTGGCCGGGCCACGCACGACGTTCGATATCGAGACTGCGGACGGCACCGCGATCGTCGTCGAGGAGCGCGGACCGGACGAGGTCCGCGGCCTCGGCGGCCGGGCCAGCGCGCCCGCTCTCACCGAGGTCTGGAACCCCGCCTTCGACGTCACCCCGGTCGACCTGATCGACGCCTTCGTGACCGACGTCGGGGTGATCGAGCCGCCGTACGGCACCACGATCCGCGCGGCGCTCGAACGCAGCGGCGACGTCCCGGCGGCAACCGCCCGATGACGACCGAACGCGAGACCCGGGCGCTGCTGACCGAGCTCCTGCGGGTCTTCTACGCCAAGGGCTGGGTGTCCGGGACGGGCGGCGGCATCTGCGGCCCGGCGGACGGCGGCGGGCTGCTCCTCGCGCCGACCGGCGTCCACAAGGAGCGTGTCGGCGTCGACGACTTCTTCGTCGTCGACCCGGCCGACGGGCACGTGGTCCGCACGCCAGGGGACGCCACCCTCCGCCCCAGCGAGTGCAACACGATCTTCTGTCTCGCCGCCCGGACCCGGGCCGCGCGCAGCGTCGTCCACTCGCACGCCCTGTCCGCCGTGCTGGCGGGGGACCTCGCTGGTGACGCCGACCACGTCGCGATCCGGGACCTGGAGATGCTGAAGGGGATCCGCGGCGTCGCCAACCGGGACGTCCACCTGCTGCCGGTCATCCGGAACGCGCCACGCGAATCCGAGCTGGTCGAGCAGATCGGCGCGGTGTTCGCTGATCCACGGTTCCAGAACGCCTTCGCCATCGTCGTCGCCGACCACGGCGCGTACATCTGGGGCGACGACGTGATGGAGGCGAAGCGCCACGCCGAGGTCTACCACTTCCTGTTCGAGGCGACGGTCGCCCGACACGACCGCCAGAAGGAGGGACGCCGATGACGCACGATGCCGGACACCCCGAGCAGCACCTCTGCCCGACCTGTCAGCAGGTCATCCGCCACACGAAGATCGACGTGGTCGACGTGGAGGCGGCCATCGAGGCGGACCGCCTGACCGACGCGGACGTCTTCAAGCGGACCTACCTCGGCCACGGGACACAGTCCAGCGTGTTCGTCTTCCAGGGCCACGCCGGCCCGTTCCGGCGGCACGTCCACGAGACCCACGACGAGATCGGCTACGTGCTGCGCGGGAGCGGCTCGGTGACGGTCGGCGGCGCGACCCGGCCGGTCAAGCCCGGCGACGTCTGGATCATCCCCGCCAACACCCCCCACGGCGGCGAGTTCGGTGACGCCCCGCAGGTCCTGTTCATCTCCTCGCCGATCGACGACCCGGACAACCAGGACCGGGTCTGGCTCGACGATTGAGCGCCGTGGCGGCCACCCCGCAGCTGCTGCCGTGCCTGCTCGTGCCGCGCGGCTCGATCACGCCCTACGTCCTGACGGTCGGCGACCCGGACCGGGCGGTGGCAATCGGCCGGCGGCTGGACGGCGGGCGGGAGCTGGGGCGGTACCGCGAGTACGTCACCTGGCAGGGCCGCTGGGACGGGGTCGACCTGACGGTCACGTCGCACGGCGTCGGCGCCGCCGGCGCGGCGGTCGCCTTCGAGGAGCTGGTCCTCGGCGGCGCGCGGACGATCATCCGGCTCGGAACGGCCGGCAGCGCGCTCGCCGACATCGGCTCGGGTGACCTGCTCATCGCGACCGGCGCGATCCGGGAGGACGGCCTGACGCAGCAGCTCCTGCCGCTGTCGTACCCGGCGATCAGCGATCTGCGGGTGACCCAGGCCCTGGTCGAGGCGGCAGAGGCGCATCCGCGCGTGCGCTTCGGCACCGGCGTGATCATGACCAAGGCCGCGTTCTACCCCGGCGCGCTGCCGGACGATCGCGCGGTCTGGTCGCAGACCCCGCTCGTGGGCTACGAGATGGAGCTGGCCGCCCTGCTGATCGTGGCCGCGCTCCGCGGTGCGCGGGCCGGCGGCATCTTCACGGTGGACGGCAATCCCACCGAGGGCGACCCGGAGGACGCGCGCATGTACAACCCGCACCGGGACATCGTCCGGGAAGGCAAGGAACGGATGGTCGAGGTCGGCCTCGACGCCATCAAGCGACTGGCGTCACGCGACGCCGAGGGATCGGAGGAGTCCACGTGAACAGCTCTCGCGCGCGCCTGACGGCGCTCATCGGTGCGGCCGCCCTGCTGGCGGCCGCGTGCGGAACGGGGGGCGCCACCGCATCGCCCGCCGGCAGCACCGCCGCCTCGTCGGCGCCCGCGGCCTCGGGCGATGCCTCGGCGGCGCCGTCCGGCGATGCCTCGGCCAGTCCGGCGGCGTCCGCCAGCGGGCTCCGGGCCGTCTACGTCAGCACGGGTCCGATCGGCCAGAACCCGTTCCTCGAGCTGATCGTCGAGGGGCTCGAGGCCGGCGGCCAGGAGTGCGGCGTCGAGACCCAGGTCGTCGAGTCGGCGGACGTCACGGCGATGGAGGACAACCTGCAGGCGGCCATCGACGAAGGCTACGACCTCATCGTCGCCAACTCCTTCGACTCGGTCGACGCGGTCACCCGGCTGTCCGGGGAGAACCCGGATCAGCAGTGGGCGATCGTGGACACGCTCATCGAGGGCAACGACCAGGTCCGCGGCCTGCTGTTCAAGGAGCACGAGGGGACCTACTTGCTCGGGGCGACCCTCGGGCTGCTGGCGACCGGCGACCACGAGGGCTACCCGGCGTCCGAGCTGATCGGCGCCGTCGGGGCTGTCGACGCGCCGTTCATCCGGCGCTGGTACGTCGGCTTCGAGGAGGGCGTCAAGGCCGTCAACCCGGATGTCGCGCTCGAGCTGGGCTGGGCGACCGGCTTCAACGATCCGGCGACCAGCAAGGAGC
>JACDAV010000054.1 GCA_013695255.1 Chloroflexota bacterium | reverse complement strand
GCTCGCGGAGGCGCTGGAACTGCGCGCCGCCGGACTCGATCTCGTCCACCCAGCGCCGGGCGAACGAGCCCGACTGGATGTCCGCCAGGACGTCCTGCATCGCCGCCTTGGCCCCCTCGGTCACCCGCGGGCCGGAGACGTAGTCGCCGTACTCGGCGGTGTCGCTGACGCTGAAGCGCATGAAGTTGAGGCCGCCCCGGTACATCAGGTCGACGATCAGCTTCAGCTCGTGCATCGTCTCGAAATAGGCGAGCTCCGGCTGGTAGCCGGCCTCGACGAGCGTCTCGAACGCCGACTTGACGAGGGCCGACACACCGCCGCACAGGAGGGCCTGCTCCCCGAACAGGTCGGTCTCGGTCTCCTCCTTGAAGGTCGTCTCGAGGACCCCGGCCCGCGTGGACCCGATCGCCCGGGCGTAGGCCAGGACGCGGGCACGAGCGGTTCCGGAAGCGTCGCGGTGGACGGCGAACAGGGCCGGCACGCCGCCACCCGCCTCGTAGACGCTCCGCAGGAGGTGGCCTGGGCCCTTGGGCGCCACCATCCCGACGTCGATGTCGCCGGGCGGGTCGATCCGCCCGAAGTGGATGTTGAACCCGTGGGCGAACATCAGCAGCTGGCCCGGGCGCAGGTTCGGCGCGATCTCGCTGTCGTAGACGTTCTTCTGGGCGGTGTCCGGGACGGCGATCATGATCGCGTCCGCCGCCCGGACCGCGTCGGCGACGTCCGCCACGCGCAGACCGGCCCGTTCGGCGAGCGGCCGGCTCTTCGAGCCGGGTGCCAGCCCGACGATGACCTGGACGCCACTGTCGCGCAGGTTCTGCGCGTGCGCGTGCCCCTGGCTCCCATAGCCGATGACGGCAACCGTGCGGCCTTCAAGGGCCGACGGGTCGGCGTCGTCGTCGTAATACATCCGAGCGGTCACTTCCTGATCTCCTCCTCGATCGAGCGGGCGCCGCGAGCCATCACCACGGCCCCCGTTCGGACCAGCTCCTTGATCCCGTAGGGGCGGACGAGCGCGGCGAACCCGTCGACCTCCGCCTCCGTGCCGGTGACCTCGACCACGACGGACTCGCCCGACACGTCGACGACCCGTCCTTTCGACAGCTCGACGAGCTTCAGGATCTCGGCCCGGTTGGAGTCGGTCGCGCGCAACTTCACGAGCGCCAGCTCGTGCTCGATCGTCGGCTCGCTGGTGACGTCCTGGACCTTGAGCACGTCGATCAGCCGGTACAGCTGCTTGGCCGCCTGCTCGACCGCCACGTCGTCGCCATGGAGCGTGATCGTCATCCGGCTGACGTCCGGCTGATCCGTGTGGCTGACCGCCAGCGAGTCGATGTTGAAGTTGCGGGCACGCATCAGCGACGAGACGCGGTTCAGGACGCCCGGCTTGTTGAGGACGACGGCCACGAGGACGTGACGCCGCATCTCGCCGCTGCCTGGCAGCGCCCTCGGCGGCGGGGCGACGTGGGCGGGCGGTTCGACGTGGGTGGGCGCCTCCGACGCGCCGGCGGGTGGGCGCCCGTTCGAGCTCGGGCCGCTCACTCGTCCGGCCCATCCCACTTCTCGATCAGGTCGGACAGGCCCTTGCCGGCCGGCATCATCGGGAAGACGTTCTGCTCCTCCGCGATCTGGAACCAGATCAGGGCCGGGCCGTCGACCGCCTGTGCGGCGCGGATGGCGTCGTCGACCTCGTCTGGCGTCGTCGCCTTCCAGGCCGGGATGCCGAAGGCGTCGGCGAGCTTCAGGTAGTCCGGTCCCAGCAGCGTGGCCGAGTGGTAGTTGCCGGCGTAGATGATCTCCTGCCACTGGCGAATCATGCCGAGCTTCTTGTTGTCGAAGATCGCGATCTTGACCGGGATCCGGTCCTGGACGAGCGTCATCAGCTCCTGGAACGTCATCTGGAAGCCGCCGTCACCGGTGATCGCCCAGGTCTCGCGATCCGGCCGGCCGAGCGCGGCGCCCATCGCGGCCGGGACGCTGAAGCCCATCGTGCCGAGACCGCCGGAGCTGACGTGGCTGTTCGGCTGGCGGAAACCGGCGTAGCGAGCCAGCCACATCTGGTTCTGGCCGACGTCGGCGACGTAGGTCCCGGCGTGGTCTGTCAGCTCGCCGATCCGCTGGACGACGAGGTCCGCGGTGAGCACGCCGTCGCGCCAGCCGCCGGAGCCGTGCCAGCTGGTGGCCTCGGAGTCGCGGCGCCAGTCCGCCAGCTGGTCGAAGTACTCCGCGCGGTCCGCCGGGTCGACGGCCGTCACGAGCGGCGTGAGTGCCTTCAGCACGCGCCTCGCGTCACCGACGATCGGCACCTCGACGGCCACGTTCTTGCCGATCTCGCCGGGATCGATGTCGACATGGACGATCCGGGCGTACGGCGCGTAGGTCCGGACGTTGCCGGTCACCCGGTCGTCGAAGCGCATCCCGATCGCCACCAGCAGGTCCGCCGACTGGATCGCCCGGTTGACGTGCTTCCAGCCGTGCATGCCCATGTAGCCGTAGCTGAGGGGATGCGTCTCGTCGATGACGCCGATCCCGAGCAGGGTGTGCGCGACCGGGATCTGGGCCTTCTCGGCGAGCTCGCGTAGCTCGTCCCAGGCCTCGGCGTGGAGCACGCCGTGACCCGCCAGGATGATCGGGCGCCTGGCGCGGGCGATCTCGGCGGCGGCCAGCTTGAGCTGGCGCGGGTGGCCGTCCATGTTCGGGCGGAAGCCGGGCAGACCGGCGACGACGTCCTCGGGCGTCGGGTGCGGCGCGTCGGTTTCCTGCTGGAGGGCGTCCTTCGTGATGTCGATGTGGACCGGGCCGGGCCGTCCGGTTCGGGCGATGTGGAATGCCTCGGCGACGACGCGCGGCAGATCGTCGGCATTGCGGACGAGGTAGTTGTGCTTGGTCATCGGCAGGGTGATGCCGTTGATGTCGATCTCCTGGAAGGCGTCCTTGCCGAGGAGGGCGCTCGGGACGTTGCCGGTGATCGCGACCATCGGCACCGAGTCGAGGAGCGCCGTACCGATGCCGGTGACGAGGTTCGTCGCGCCGGGGCCGGACGTGCCCATGCAGACCCCGACGCGGCCGGTGACCCGAGCGTAGCCGTCCGCCGCGTGGGCGCCGCCCTGCTCGTGGCGGACGAGGATGTGGCGCAGCTCCGGGTAGTCGCTGAAAACGTCGTAGAGCGGCAGGATCACGCCGCCCGGGTAGCTGAAGAACACGTCCACGCCCTGGCGGAGGAG
>JACDAV010000049.1 GCA_013695255.1 Chloroflexota bacterium | reverse complement strand
GGACCGGCTGGCCGACCACCGGATCCGCGGCCGCGGCCGGGGCCGCCAGCATGAGGGACCCGACGATGGCCGTGACGAGGACGACGGCGAGCGAGGGTCGGCGCCGCGACGGCGACAGCGTGGTGGGATGCATCTCGGACGATTACGGTACGCCCGTCCGCCGCGCAGCGGATTGGGGGCAGTCGATCTGCCCGACCGGTCACTCGTCGGCGAGGTTCGGCGCGAGCCACCGGGCGGCCGCCTCGACGGTCATCCCCTTGCGTCGCGCGTAGTCCTCGAGCTGGTCGCGCCCGATCCGGCCGAGGCCGAAGTAGGCCGCCTCCGGGTGCCAGAAATACCAGCCGCTGACGGCGGCGCCCGGAAACATCGCGTACGACTCCGTTAGCCGGATCCCCGCCCGTTGTTCCGCCTCGAGGAGCCGGAACAGCGTCCCCTTCTCCGTGTGATCCGGGCAGGCCGGGTAGCCCGGCGCCGGGCGGATGCCCTGGTAGCGCTCGGCCACCAGCGCCTCGTTGTCGAGGTTCTCGTCCGGCGCGTAGCCCCACAGCTCGCGGCGGACGCGCTCGTGCAGCCGCTCCGCGAACGCCTCGGCCAGGCGATCGGCCAGCGCCGTCGCGAGGATCGCCGAGTAATCGTCATGAACGGCCTTGAACTCGTCGGCGATCGCCTCGAGGCCGTGTCCCGCCGTGACGGCGAACGCGCCGACGTAATCAGCCACGCCGGTTTCCCGCGGCGCGGTGAAGTCGGACAGGGCCAGGTTCGGCCGGCCGGGCGGCTTGACCATCTGCTGACGCAGGGTGTGGAGCGTGGCGATGGTCCGGCGACGGGCGTCGTCCGCGTACAGCTCGATGTCGTCGCCAACCCGGTTCGCCGGCCAGAAGCCGACGACCCCGCGCGCCCGGAGGCGCCGCTCGCCGACGATCCGGTCGAGCAGCGCGAGCGCGTCCCGGTGCAGCGACCGCGCGACCTCGCCGACCTTCGGATCGTCGAGGATGCGGGGGTAGGCGCCCTTCAGCTCCCAGGTCGCGAAGAAGGGCGTCCAGTCGATCCGCTCGACCAGCTCGCCGAGCGGGTAGTCGTCGAACGTGCGCACGCCGAGGAACGTGGGGCGCGGCGGCTCGACGCCGGTCCAGTCGATCGCCAGGCCGTGCCGTCGCGCCTCCGCCAGCGGGTGGCGGACCTCGCGCTCCCGCCGGTCGCCACGCTCGCGCCGGACCGTCTCGTACTCGGCCCGCACGCGCTGGGCGAAGCCGTCGCGCCGGCCCTCGTCGAGCAGGTCGGAGGCGACCCCGACGGCGCGCGAGGCGTCGAGCACATGGACGACCGGCCCGTGGTACTTGGGCTCGATCTTGACTGCGGTGTGGGTCCGCGAGGTCGTCGCGCCGCCGATCAGCAGCGGGATCCGGAACCCGTCGCGCTCCATCTCGGCCGCGACGTGGGTCATCTCCTCGAGCGACGGGGTGATCAGGCCGGACAGGCCGATGATGTCCGCCCCCACCTCCCGGGCGGTGTCGAGGATCCGTGACGCCGGGACCATCACCCCGAGATCGATCACCTCGTAGTTGTTGCACTGGAGCACGACGCCCACGATGTTCTTGCCGATGTCGTGGACGTCGCCCTTGACCGTCGCCATGACGACGCGGCCCTTGACGCTGGCGACCGTCGGGTCCTTCTCCGCCTCGATGTACGGGACGAGGTGGGCGACGGCCTTCTTCATCACCCGCGCGCTCTTGACCACCTGGGGCAGGAACATCTTGCCCGCGCCGAACAGGTCACCGACGACGTTCATCCCGTCCATCAGCGGGCCCTCGATGACGTGGATGGGGCGCTCGGCGGCGAGCCGGGCCTCTTCCGTGTCCTCGACCACGAAGGCGTCGATCCCCTCGACCAGCGCGTGCTTGAGGCGCTCGTCGACCGGCTTCTCGCGCCAGGCGAGGTCCTCCTCGTGGCGCTTCCCGGCCCCGCCGGCCAGGCCCGCGCTGACCTCGAGCAGGCGCTCGGTCGCGTCGTCGCGTCGGTTGAGCACGACGTCCTCGACCCGCTCGCGCAGCTCCGGGGCGATGTCGTCGTAGATCCCGAGGGCACCCGGGTTGACAATGCCCATGTCCATGCCGGCTGCGATCGCGTGGTACAGGAAGACGGAGTGGATCGCCTCGCGCACGGGGTCGTTGCCCCGGAAGCTGAACGACACGTTCGACACGCCGCCGGAGACCCGGACGTGGGGCAGCGTGGCCTTCAGCCGCCGTGTCGCCTCGATGTACTCGACCGCGTAGTTGCTGTGCTCCTCGATCCCGGTCGCGATCGCGAAGATGTTGGGGTCGAGAATGATGTCCTCGGGCGGGAAGCCGACCTGCTCGGTCAGCTGCTTCCACGCCCGGTGACCGATGGCCACCTTGCGGTCGGCGGTGTCCGCCTGGCCCTGCTCGTCGAAGGCCATGACCACGACGGCCGCGCCATAGCGGCGGCACAGGCGGGCCTGCTCGAGGAACGGCCCCTCGCCCTCCTTGAGCGAGATCGAGTTCACGACCGACTTGCCCTGCACGACCCGGAGGCCGGCCTCGATGACCGACCACTTGGAGGAGTCGATCATGACCGGCACGCGGCTGATGTCCGGCTCCGACCCGATCCGGTTCAGGAACCGGGCCATGACCTCGGCCGAGTCGAGCATCGCCTCGTCCATGTTGACGTCGATCATCTGGGCGCCCGCCTCGACCTGCTGGCGGGCGACCTCGACTGCCTCGTCGATCCGGCCCTCCGTCACGAGGCGCGCGAACTGCCGTGACCCGGTGACGTTGGTGCGCTCGCCGACGTTGACGAACAGGCCGCCGGGCGGCGGGATCGTGAGCGGCTCGAGACCGGACAGCCGGAGGGCGCCCGGCCGCTTCGGCGGCACCCGCGGCGGATGGCCGGCGACCGCCTCGGCGATGGCCCGGACGTGGGCCGGCGTGGTGCCGCAGCAGCCGCCCGCGATGTTGACCAGGCCTTCGCGGGCCCAGCCGCCGAGGTGCTCCGCGGTGACGTCGGCGGTCTCGTCGTAGCCGCCGAACTCGTTGGGCAGGCCCGCGTTCGGGTACGCGCTGACCGGGATCGGAGCCACCCGGCCCAGCTCCTGCAGGTACTCGCGCAGCTGGCGGGCGCCGAGCGCGCAGTTGAGCCCCACGACGATCGGCCGGGCGTGGGCGACCGAGTTCCAGAATGCCTCGACCGTCTGGCCACTCAGCGTCCGGCCCGAGGCGTCGACGATCGTGCCCGAGACGATCAGCGGCCGTCGCTCGCCGAGCCGGTCGAACGCCGCCTCGACGCCGAAGATCGCGGCCTTGGCGTTGAGCGTGTCGAACACGGTCTCGATCAGGAGGAGGTCGGCGCCGCCTTCGACCAGGCCCTCGGCCGCTTCCTGGTACGCCTCGGACAGCTCCTGCCAGGTGACGTTGCGGGTCGACGGGTCGTTGACGTCGGGCGAGATCGAGGCCGTCCGGTTGGTGGGCCCGAGGGCGCCGGCGACGTAGCGCGGCCGGTCCGGCTCGCGTCGCTCTGCCTCGTCGGCCGCCTCGCGGGCGATCCGCGCCGCCTCTCGGTTCATCTCGCGGCACACGTCCTCGAGCGCGTAGTCCCGCTGGCTGATCCGGTTGGCGTTGAAGGTGTTGGTCTCGACGATGTCCGCGCCCGCGTCGAGGTACGCGTCGTGGATCGCCCGGACGATCGCCGGCTGGGTGAGCGTCGTCAGCTCGTTGTTGCCCCGCAGGTCCCGGGCATGGTCCGCGAAGCGGTCGCCGCGAAACGCCGCCTCGTCCAGCCGGTACGTCTGCAGCAGCGTCCCCATGGCGCCGTCGATGACGAGGATCCGCTGGGCGAGGAGAGCGTCGAGTTGTTGGAGCCGGGTCTCGCGCGTGAACGGCTGCTCCGACGAGCTGGCGGGCGACGCGGCCGGACGGATGGGTGGCGCCGTCGCCGGCGGCGCGGGTGCCGGGGCCGGCGGCGCGTCGACGGTCGCGGTGGGCGAGGATCGCGAGACGGTCACGTCCGCCGAGTGTACGCCGGGCGGCCCTGATCGGGCCGCGCGGGTCAGAGGGCGGCGATCGAGCGGGGCGCGAGGCGCGGGCCGTAGCGGGGCGGCCGGATGCCACTCGCCTCGAGCAGCCGGACAACCCGGCCGCGCTGGCCGTGGTACGGGGCGAGGAGCTCGAGCATCCGGGTGTCGTCGCCGCGTGGCTCCCCGGCCAGCGCCCAGGTCACGAGATGCGGCAGGTGGAAGTCGCCGATGCTGACGGCGTCCGTGTCGCCCAGTGCGCGCAGCGCGACCTCGCCCGCGGTCCACGGTCCGACACCGGCGAACGAGACGAGGCGCCGGTACGCCTCGGGCAGCGGCAGGTCGGGCAGCTCATCGAGGCGTTCGGCCCGCGCGGCCACCCGGCGGATGGTCTCGGCCCGGCGACGCTCGACGCCCAGTGGATGGAAGGCGTGGTAGGGAAGCGCGGCGAGCGTGTCGGGTGGCGGCGGCACCCACAGCCCGTGTGGTCCGGGCGCCGGCTCGCCGTAGCGGCGGACGAGCAGGCGCCATGCCCGGAACGCCTCGGTGCCGGTCACCTTCTGCTCGAGGATCGCGGGGACGAGCGCCTCCACCACGTTGCCGGTCCGACCGATGCGCAGGCCGCTCAGCCGACGCTCCAGCTCCGCGAGCAGGCGATGGGCGGGGCCGGGGAGCTCCGGCCGGTCGTCGATCCCGACCAGCGCGGGGAGGCCGGTCAGCAGCCGATCGGCGCCGGGCCCGAATGCCTCGGCCTCGAGCCGTTCGCCCTGCTGGCGGATCACCAGGGTGCCCGGGCCGTCCGCCGTGCGAGTCGCGCGCGCGACTGCCCTGGGCTCGAGCCGGATCGTCGGGTCGCCGAGGCCGCGGCGGAGCGGGCCCACCGTGAGCCGCAGGTCCAGGGGGCGGTCGAGTTCGAGCGTCCGAGCCGGCATCGGAGGCAGTCTGGCACGGCGAGCGCACCGGCCGCCCGCGCGGTTGCCCCGATCCGATGAACTCTGCTACGGTGGCCACGACGTGCGACTCCCCAGAGTCGTCGCGAGCGCCGCGCTCATCGTCGCGCTCGCCCTGGTCGCCGTCCCTGGACCCGTCGGTTCGCGTGCCCCGAGCGCGGATCTGCCGATCGACCCGGCCCTCCTCCAGCCCGTGGAGGCCCGAGGCGAGGTCCTGGGGGTGGCGGTGACGACGCCGACGTTCGACCCCGCGTACCGGTCAGCCGGGGTGCTCCGCCGTACCCAGCGGATCTCCGACCCGGCCGCCCCGCTGCCCACGCCGCCGGAGCGAGGAGCAGTCGGCAATCCGGCCGTGCCGCCGCGAGTGATCGTGGTCGCGACGCCGACGCCGACGCCGACGCCGCGCCCCACGCCGCGCCCCACGCCGATCCCGACCGCCCAGCCACGTCCAGCCGCCCCGGTGCCGGGCGTGTCGCCCGTCGCCGCCCCGCCGCCCGCCGCGACCCCCCAGCCTCCGCCGCCGGACACGTCCGGTGGGTGGAACTACGACCCGGACGTGAGCTGGTATGGCCCGGGCTTCTACGGCAACCGGACGGCGTGCGGCCAGACGTACTCGACCTCGATCATGGGCGTCGCCCACAAGTCGCTGCCGTGCGGGACCCTGGTCACGTTCCGCAACCCCGCCAACGGCGCCGTGGTGACCGTGCCGGTCATCGATCGCGGCCCTTACGTCGCCGGCCGGAACTGGGACCTCAGCGCCGCCACGTGCACGGCCCTGAGCCACTGCTACACGGGTCCGATCCAGTGGCGGTTCCCCTGACCCGCTGACGCACGTCGCGAGTGGCGCCGCGGTTCACGGCATGCACCACATGCAAGGAATCCGTGGTTTGTGGTGTCGCACGGCGGCCATTCGGCTCGTTCGGGTCGGGTTCATGCGGCCCATGCATCGGAATCGCCAGATTCGGTGCGCTGCCAGCCCGGACCCAAGGCATACCGCGATTTCCGTGCATGCGGTGCACGGCGGCTCATCGGCCGTTCCACGCCCGGCTCGTCGACTGGCGGTCAGCGCCCGGGGTCCCAGCCCTCCGGAGCCAGCTCGAAGCCGTCGAACTTGAACGCCGGCGCGACGATGCAGCCGACGAGCGTCCACTCGCCGAGCGGCTGTGCCGCCTGCCACGCGCCGGGCGGCACCAAGACCTGCGGCCTGTCGCCGGCCAGCACGTCGCCGCCCAGCCGCCACGTCTCGACCGGCCCGGCGTCGGAGCGGGCGATCCGCAGCGCCAGCGCGCCACCACCGGACCACTGCCAGATCTCGGCGGCGTCGACCCGGTGCCAGTGCGAGTGCTCGCCGGCCGCGAGGAGGAACAGGATCGCGCTCGCCACGGGCCGCTCGCTGGCCACCGCCGGCGCCCGCCAGGTCTCGACGTACCAGCCGCCCTCCGGGTGCGGCCGCATGCCCAGCGCCTCGATCACGGCCCGCGCCGCGACGATCACGGCAGCGGCTCGAAGCGAGCGCCGAAATGCCGCAACACCGCCGGCTGCTGCACGATTCGCAAGCCGCGGAGCTCGCCCGCCCGCTCAGCGACCCACCGCACCACCTCGATGACGTAGTCGATGTGCGACTGGGTATACGTCCGGCGCGGGATCGCGAGCCGGACGAGGTCCATCGCGGCCGGCTCCTCGCGGCCATCCGGGCGGCGGCCGAACATGACCGTGCCGATCTCGCAGCCGCGGATCCCGCCCTCGCGGTAGAGCGCCACGGCCAGGGCCTGTCCCGGATAGGCGAGCGGCGGGACGTGGGGCAACAGGGCTCGGGCATCGAGGTAGATGGCGTGCCCACCGAACGGCTTGACGACCGGGATGCCGGCTGCGTCGAGCGCCTCGCCGAGATAGGCGGTCGAACGGATCCGGTAGCGCAGGTAGTCCTCGTCGACCACCTCACGGAGCCCCTGCGCGATCGCCTCGAGGTCCCGGCCGGCCAGGCCGCCGTAGGTCACGAAGCCCTCGGTAAGGATGAGGATGTTTCGGCACTGCTCGGCCAGGACGTCGTCGTTCATCGCCGGCCAGCCGCCGATGTTGGCCAGGCCATCCTTCTTGGCGGACATCGTCATTCCGTCGGCCAGCGACGCGATCTCGCGGACGATCTCCGGAATCGGCCGGCCCGACTGGCCGGGCTCGCGCTCGCGGATGAACCAGGCGTTCTCGGCGAACCGGCAAGCGTCGAGGAAGAGCGGCTTGGCGTACCGATCGCAGACCGCGCGCACCGCGTGCAGATTCCCGAGCGAGACGGGCTGCCCGCCGCCGAAGTTGTTGGTGATCGTCACGAACACGACCGGCACGTCGTCCCCGCGCGCTGCCAGCAGGCGCTCGAGCGCGGCGACGTCGAGGTTGCCCTTGAACGGGTGAAGGGCGGAGGGCACGCGGCCCTCGGGGATGACGAGGTCGACCGCTTCCGCGCCGCTGAACTCGACGTTCGCCCGCGTCGTGTCGAAGTGGGTGTTGTTCGGGATGACCCGGCCCGGCCCGCCGATCGTCGAGAACAGGATCTTCTCCGCCGCCCGGCCCTGGTGCGTGGGGATGACGTGACGGAACGGGAACAGGGCCTGGACGCTCTCGAGGAACGCGTACCAGGAGGGCGAGCCCGCGTAGGATTCATCGCCGTGCTGGATGGCGGCCCACTGGTCACGCGACATTGCGCCGGTGCCGCTGTCGGTGAGCAGGTCGATCAGGACGTCGCGGGCGTGGAGGTTGAACAGGTTCCAGCCGGCTGCCCGGAGGGCTCGATCGCGCTCCGCCACGGTCGAGAGGTGGATCGGCTCGACGGAGTGGATCCGAAAGGGCTCGACGATCGTCTGCCAGCGGTCCATCGGATCGAGGATATCCGGCCGGTGACCGCCCGCTCGGCCGCCGGCGCTGGAGGTCCGGCGCGGACCTCGCCGACCACGCGTCGCACGAGCTGGACGACCAGGTCCGGTCGGTCGACGGGGATCACGTGCCCGGATCCCCACGCGTACTCGTACGTCACGCTGCCGGGCGAAAGCGCCCGCAGCCCATGCTCCCACGCGGCCGCAATCCCCCGGTTCGTCGCCTCGTCGAGGCGCGGCTCGTATCGCGGGGCGACCAGCACGGCGACCCGGATGCCGTCGATCGACGACGACCGAAGCTGCCTCTCGGAGGCGGTCCAGTCGAGGGCTTCCCAGTCGGCGACCGTGGCCCGCAGGCCATCGAGGCGCGCTTCGTACTCGGGCCGGAGATCGCCCAGCAGCGGGTGGATCAGCGAGGTTTCCAGGTCCGGCTCGAACGAGTCGAGCAGCACGACGGCCCGCGTATCGGCTCGATGGTCGGAGGCGAAGACGCGGGCGTAGGCACCGCCGAGCGAATGGCCGACCAGGACGAACGGCGGTCGTTCGCCGGCCGTGTCGAGCAGCCGGCGAAGGTCAGCAGCGGCCTCGGCCAGCGACCGCCGGCCGCGTGGGTCGCTGGAGCCGAGCCCGGCCCGATCGTAGGCGCAGGTCCGGGTCGTGGCCGCGATCTCGTCGAGCACCGCGCTCCACGAGCCGGCGCCGCCGCCCGCTCCCGCCTCGAGCACGACGGTCGGGGCACCCTCGCCCCGACAGTCGAGATAGAAGGCGCCCTCGCCGACCGTGATCCGTTCGCCCCGCGGGAGGTATGGCGGCGGCAGGCCGTGGCGCGCCAGCCACAGTCCCGGACCGCCAACGCGAAGGACATCGATGGCGACGGCCAGCAGCAGACCAGCCACCACGGCGAGCGCGAACCGCACGAGACGCTGGCGCGGTCGTGACATGAGCCCTACCGTAGCGTCATGTGCCGAAGCATCAAGCAGCTCCGTCGTCCCGAAGCGGCCACCACGGGTGAGATCGAGGCGGCCGCCCTTCAGTTCGTCCGCAAGCTGAGCGGCTATCGGGCCCCGTCCGCGCGCAACGCCGAGGCGTTCGAGGCCGCGGTCCGTGATGTCGCAGCCAACAGCCGGCGGCTCCTCGAGGAGCTCGGCGTCGCGGTCGAGGAGGGTCCGGACCGCTGGATGCCGGGGTCGGGTCGTTCCCGGCCACGACCAGCGTCTGATCCGACCGCGCCAGCCGCCTGACGGCCGCGTGGCATGGCGCGAAGCGGTCGCCGCCCCGGGTCGTCCACGGTCAGCCGGCAGCCAGCGATCACGAGTGCCGTGGCGATCAGGATCGTCGCCAGCCTCACGCGAGGCTGCCCCAGCTCTTCGCCGCATCGAGCGTGATCCGGATGATCGGCCGGACGTCGAGCCGATGCTCCCGATACTGGGGGTACTTCGCCCGCAGCGCCGCGACCGCCGCGGCGTGCTCCCCACGCTCCTCTCGCTCCGGCGGCTGGGGCTCGAGGAGCTTCGCCCGGCCGTAGACCCGGAGCCAGCCCAGCTGCGTCCAGTCCTCCGCCCAGCGGTCGACCAGGACGACCGCGTCCGGAACGGCCAGGAGATCGCGGACCCGAGCCAGCGCCCGCGGATCAGGCGACGCCTTCGGCTTGTCGTCGATCGGCGTGTAGAGCCGCGGCCGGCCGTGCCCGTCGTCGGTGGCGGCGAGGACGTGGCAGATCGGCACGAGCCGCGGCCGGCCGGCCGGGTCGGTGGTTGCGAGCACCGCCCGGCGGGCGTCCGCGAGGAAGCGGCGCTCGAGGTCGGTCAGGATCGGCTCGCGCGTCATGGCCGGATGATGCATCGTGCGTGCATGTCCGTCCCCGAGCTGCCCGTCCGTCACGTGTCGTCGACGCGCGTGGTGGCGGTGCGCGGCCGCGAGCTGGAGGTCCGTGCGGACACGGTGGTGGGCGAGGAGCCGCTCGAGATCCGGGCGGCCGGTCCCGGCCAGGATCCGGTCGCGGTCGCGGTCACGATGCGGACGCCTGGCGGCGAGGAGGAGCTGGCGGTCGGGTTCCTCCGAACGGAGGGCCTCATCCGTGGCCCCGAGGTGGTCGGCGTCGAATTCGGCGATCCGGCCCTGCTCAGCCAGCCGGACGACACGGTCATCGTGCGGCTCGACGAACCGTTCGATGCGTCGCGGATCGCCGAACGTCACTTCGTCGCCACGGCGTCCTGCGGCATCTGTGGCAAGGCGTCGCTCGACGAGGTGGAGGTCCGCTGCGATCCCATCCCGGCCGGGCTCGCCGTCAGCCGGGAGACCATCCTCCTGCTCCCGGACCGCCTTCGGGCGGCCCAGGCTGTCTTCGAGACCACCGGCGGCCTGCATGCGGCCGGCCTCTTCACGTCGTCGGGCGCCGTGGTCGCCGTGCGCGAGGACGTCGGCAGGCACAACGCGCTGGACAAGCTGGTGGGGTCGCAGGTGCTCGCCGGTGCCGGCCCGCTCCACGACCGGATCCTCATGGTCAGCGGACGGGTGAGCTTCGAGATCGTCCAGAAGGCGGCCGTGGCGGGCATCCCCGTCCTGTGCGCCGTGTCCGCGCCGTCGGACCTCGCCGTCGAGGCCGCCGATCGGCTCGGCGTGACGCTGGTCGGCTTCCTGCGCGGCGATGGGTTCAACGTCTACGCGCACGACGCGCGGGTCGACCTGCGGGACCTTCTCGCGTCCGACTGACCGACGTGCTGCCGATCTCGCGGGCAGCGCGCGCTCGGGTCAGGCGTCTGGCTGCGGCTCCCCGCGGCTCTGGACGAACTCGAACCCGAACCGGCCCTTCACGCACAGGTGGCCCTCGGTGATCGACGAGTCGAGCGGCGATGTGACCTTGACGATCTCGTTGTCCTGGACGTGCAGGCTGAGCGTGCAGCCGACGCCGCAGTACGGGCAGATCGTGTCGGTCACGGTCTGGACCGACTCGTCCCACGTTCCGGCGGCGCGCATCTCGAACTCGGACGAGAACATCAGCGCGCCGGTCGGGCACACGCCGATGCAGTTGCCGCAGTAGACGCACGCCGATTCCGGCAGGACGACGTCCTGCTCGGTCGATACGCGGGCGTCGAAGCCGCGGCCGGCGATCGCGATCGCGAAGGTGTTCTGGGCGTCCTCGCCGCAGGCCTCGACGCACTTGTAGCAGAGGATGCACTTCGAGTAGTCCCGGACGTACAGGTTGTTGTCGACCTTGACCGGCTGGAAGACGTTCTCCGCCGTCGACCCGGATGGGGCGTGGTGGTGACCGGGCTCGCGGTCGTCGCGCTTGCCCGGCGCCGCGGGCTCGGCCGGCGGACCGTAGCGGCCGGGCTCCGCGGCGTAGCGCTCGATGTAGCCCCGGGCCGCCGGCGCGGTCGAGAGGTCGACGGACGAGCCGAGGAACTCGAGCACCATCCGGCGGGAGTGGCGGACGCGCTCGGAATCGGTCTGGATCTCCATCCCGGGCTCCACCCGGCGGGAGCATGCGGGGACGAGCACGCGGGCGCCGGTCACCTCGACCACGCAGACGCGGCACACGTTGACCGGCGTGAGGTTCTCGAGGTAGCACAGGGTGGGCGTGTCGATGCCCTCGGCCCGGCACGCGTCGAGGATCGTGGAGCCCTGCGGCACGACGAGCGCCACCCCGTCGATCGTCACCTCGACCGGGGCGCGCACGGGCTCGGCCGGCGGCCGCGGGATCCGCGACGGGCGGGCGGCCGGCTTGAGCACGATCTCGCTGGTCGGCTGGGCGGCGGGAGCGGTGTCGGCGGCGGGCACCCGGACGTCCGGCGCCGGGTCCCGGTCCTGGCTGAGGCCGTCCGTCATGCCGACACGAGCTCCGGCCGGGCGAGCGCCGATTCGATCGCCGAGCTGGCGGTCTGCCCGAGGCCGCAGATGCTGGCGTCCCGCATCGCCCGACCGATGTCGCGCAGCAGCGCGAGCTCGTCGGCCCGCGACCCGTTCGGCCGGTCGCTCGCCAGCCGCGCCAGCAGCTCCTCCTGCCGGGCGGTCCCGACCCGGCACGGGACGCACTGGCCGCACGATTCGTCGCGGAAGAACTGCGCGATCCGGCGGAGGGTGCCCGCCATATCCGCCGTCTCGTCGAAGACCATCACCACGCCGGATCCGAGGGTCGCCCCGGCCGCGCGCGTCGCCTCCAGGGTCAGCGGCATCTCGAGCGCCTCGGGCCCGACGAAGACCCCGGCCGCGCCGCCGAGCAGGATCGCCCTGACCGAGCGCCCGCCCGGCACTCCGCCGCCCAGCGCGAGCAGCTCGCCGAGCGTGGCGCCGAACTCGACCTCGTACACGCCCGGCCGCGCGACGTGACCGGACAGGCAGAAGAGCTTGGGCCCGGTCGAGCCCTCGGTGCCCGTCGCCGCGTACGCCGTTCCGCCGCCGTCCGTGGCGAGGATGAGTGGGACGTTGACCAGCGTTTCGACGTTGTTGACGGCCGTCGGCTTGCCGAAGAGGCCAACCTCGACCGGGAAGGGCGGCTTGTTGCGGGGCTCGCCGCGCCTGCCCTCGATCGACTCGAAGAGCGCCGTCTCCTCGCCGCAGATGTACGCGCCGGCGCCGCGGCGGAGCTCGATGTCGAACGCCAACCCGGCGCCGAGGATGTCGCCGCCGAGCAGGCCGGCCGCCCGCGCCTGCGCGATCGCATTCGCGACGCGTGCCTCGGCGAGCGGGTACTCGCCGCGGACGTACAGGTAGCCCTGCTGCGCGCCCACCGCGAATGCCTCGATCGTCATCGACTCGACGACCGCGAACGGGTCGTGCTCGAGCAGCACTCGATCCTTGAAGGTCCCGGGCTCCGATTCGTCCGCGTTGCACACGACGTACTTCGGCCGGCCCTCGGCGGTGGCGACGGCCGCCCACTTGCGGCCGGTCGGGAACGCGGCGCCACCGCGGCCCACGAGCCGGGCCGCCGTCACCTCCGCGATGACGCGCTCCGGTCCGAGCTCGAGCGCACGCGCCAGCGCCCGGTAGCCGCCGTGCTCCCGATACGACTCCAGGGACGTCGGGTCGGCGACACCGATCCGGGCAAGGAGCCGGAGCCCGGACTGCCCGACCTGCGGGACCGAACGTCGAACATCGCCGTCCGACGGGCCGGGCGCGCCCGCGCCGGCCGGCAGTCCGAGCCGTGCGGTCACCCCGACGGCATCCACGGGCGCGGCGGAAAACGAGAGCGGCGCCTCTCCGGCCATCGTGAACATGGCCGCCGGCGCGCGTTCGCACAGGCCGAGGCAGGGGCTGCGCAGCCACGTCGCCTGCCCTTCGACCCCCGCCTCGCCGGCCGGGCCGACGCTGCGTTCCAGGTCGCCGCACACGTCCTCTGCGCCAGCCAGCCGGCACGCGATGTCGTCGCACACGTGGGCCACCACCGGCGGCCGCGGCCGGGTCGAGAACAGCGCATAGAACGTGGCCACGCCGTACGCCTCCGCGGGCGGGATGGTGAGCCGGCGGCAGACGTAGTTCAGCGCCGGCTGGCTGATCCAGCCGATCCGCGCCTGGACCGCGTGGAGCACCGGCAGCAGCAGGTCGCGCTGCGATCGGGCGGCGTGGCCTCCGCGAGCGGCGTGGCCGTCGATCCCGCTGTCGCGGCGCCCGCCGGCCCAGCCGCTCGTCGGCGGACCCAGCACGGCGTCCACCGCCGCACGCTCGGCCGGGGTGGCGAGTGGGCCGATGACGTGGAGGTCCATCCGGTCCGAGTGTAGTCCGTCCGGGGGCCGCGACCGCCGGGCGCTGACCGAGCGGGCCGCGCTCCCTCCAGGGCGGTGCTCCGTGCTGCGCGCTGGCTCACCTGGCCCCTGGGGTGCGGATCGGGGCGGTCCGGTCGACTGTCATGCCGCTGCAAGCCGGGCCGTCCGAGCTCCCACGCCTGCGCGAGTCCATCGGCGCACCCTTGAGCCGTGCCCATCCCCCGCGGTTCGGCGGGAGCATTCGCTCCACGAAGCCGAACCGCCCCCCTGCGGGCGGCGGCAGCCGTCCTCTTCCTGGCGATCGCAACAGCCCTCGGAGCCACCGTCGCGGTCGGGCGCGCCCCGGTCACGGTCGTCACCGTCGTCGATCCGCAGCTGCTGACCCGCGTGGTCCCGCCCGATCCCGTGGGGCGCCAGGCCCTCCCCGTGCCGACGTCCCGGCCGGCAATTGCCCTCGAGCCCGTGCCGGACTTCGCGCTCGGCAACCCCTCGTTCGCGCCGCGCCCGGAACCGGATCTGCCGCAGGCCGTCAAGGTGATCGCGGTCGCACCCCCGACGCCACGACCCACGGCCCAGCCACAGCCCGCGCCGGCGCGACCCAGCGGAGGGACCGCGGCTGCGCCGGCGCGGACCGTCGCCCCCGCCCCGCCCCCGCAGCCGGCAGCCGGCAATCGCGTATCCGGCGTGGCCAGCTGGTACTGCCAGACCGGCCTCAGCGCCTGCCATTACGC
>JACDAV010000044.1 GCA_013695255.1 Chloroflexota bacterium | reverse complement strand
GGCGCCTACATGGGCTCCGTGGAGTTCGGGACCGTCAGCGGCCTGATCCAGGAGATGCGCCAGGAGGCCCGGGCCCAGTCGCGGGCGGCCGCGGAGGAGCTTCACGCGGCCGGGACGGTGGGCGCGTGACGGAGGTCGTGGGCCGGCCGGTCGAGATCCCCGACGCAGCGGAGGCCGCGGCGGCGGCGGCCCCCGGCGGCGCCACGACGCTGCGCGGCAGGCGAGCGACGATCCTCGACTACGTCGGCCTGCCGATCGCGCTCGTGGCGGTCTGCGTGGTGACGTTCCTGTGGGCCGGCGCGCAGGACCTGGGCAGCATCGAGCGCCGGATCCTCACGGCGGACAACATTCTCAACGCCTTCGTCAAGCACATGTCCCTGACCATTGCGTCGACCCTGTTCGTCATCCTCATCGCCGTCCCGCTCGGGATCGCGCTTACCCGACCGGGGGCGCGGCCGTTCATTCCACCCGTGCTCGCGGTCGCCAACATCGGCCAGGCCGTCCCATCGATCGGTGTCCTGGTCATCCTCGCCCTGGTCTGGTCGATTGGCTTCTGGCCCGCGATCATCGCCCTCGTCCTCTACTCGATCCTGCCGGTCCTGCGCAACACGATGGTGGGGCTGCAGCAGGTCGATCAGCCCACGATCGAGGCAGCCCGCGGCATGGGCATGACCAAACGGGCTGTGCTCCAGAAGATCGAGCTGCCCCTCGCCGTCCCGGTGATCCTCGCGGGCATCCGGACGGCTCTCGTGATCAACGTCGGCACGGCGACGCTCGCGACGTTCGTGTCGGCCGGTGGGCTCGGCGACATCATCAATAAGGGCCTCGTCAACAACCGACCGGTGGTCACCTTGGTCGGCAGCGTGCTGACCGCTTCCCTTGCCCTGTTCATCGATCACCTCGGCGCCATCGCCGAGGCCCGTCTGAGCCCGAAGGGTCTCTGACCATCAGCGCGCCAGAGGAGGAGTGCGTTTTTCGACGTCCCGCTCGATTGAGCCGTCATCAGTGGAGGAGATCACACCCATGCACCTCAGAACCCCCGGGCGACCCATCGCCCTCCTGGGCAGTCTCGCCCTTATGCTCGCGGCCTGCAGCAGCGCTGCCACCGCCTCTCCGGGCGGCGGCGGGGCGAGCGCCTCGCCCGCGGGGGGCGTATCCGCCTCTCCGGCCGGCGGCGCCAGCGCCTCGCCGATGGCCAGCGAATCCATGGGCACGGAGCCGAGTGCCTCGAGCGGCACGGGTGGCGACGTCGACCTGACCGGCGTGGAGGTCAGCGTCGGCTCGAAGGAGTTCACCGAGCAGCTGATCCTTGGCCAGATCACCAAGCTGGTGCTCGAGGATGCCGGCGCGACGGTCGACGACCAGACCGGGCTCAGTGGCTCGACGGTGGTGCGTGAGGCGCTGACCTCCGGCGAGATCGACATGTACTGGGAGTACACCGGCACAGGCTGGATCAACCATCTGGGCAACGAGACGCCGGTACCGGGGTCAGATGAACAATTCGCTGCGGTCAAGGAGGCTGACGCTGCCAACGGCATTGCGTGGCTCGACCCCGCTCCGTTCAACAACACGTACGCAATCGCCCTGGCCGACGAGAAGGCGACCGAGCTCGGCGCGACCAAGCTGTCCGACCTGGCGACCGTCGCCAGCGCAAACGCGGATGCCATGAGCCTGTGCGCAGCCGCCGAGTTCCTGAGCCGCGACGACGGGCTGCCGGGTCTCGAGGCAGCCTACGGGTTCACCTTCGGGGACAACGTCTCCGAGGTGGAGTACGGCCTGATCTTCACGGAGACCGACAAGGCAGAGCGTTGCATTTTTGGCGAGGTGTTCGCTACTGACTCCCGGATGGTGGAGCTCGGTCTCACGGTGCTCGAAGACGACAAGCAGTTCTTTCCCAGCTACCAGCCCTCGCTCAACGTCAAGCAGGAGGTGCTTGACGCCAACCCCGGGATCGCCGACCTCTTCGCGCCGGTCGCCGAGGCGCTCGACGATGAGACGATCTTGACGCTGAACGCCAAGGTCGACGTCGACGGCGAGGAGCCGGCAGACGTGGCCAAGGCGTTCCTCGAGGAGCAGGGGCTCATGGGGGGCTGACCCGCCACCGCCACGCGTCACGCTCGCCCGGCGCCGCCACCGGCCCGGGCGAGCGTGCGTCCCGACCCGCACAGACAGGAACAGGTGGCGTGACCGACATCGATCGGGCCATCGAGCCCGACACCGACCAGGCCGTCGAGCCGGCGGCGCCGCGCCGCCGCGGCGGCCGGGCCGGCCACCAGCGGAACCTCCTGCCGCCCCAGCGGCCGTGGGCCCAGCCCCGCCTCCGCTACCCCCCGACCGAGGTCGTCTCCGCCGACGAGCTGGAGGCGATCCACGATACCTCGCTGCGCGTCCTCGAGGAGATCGGCATGGACTTCCTCGACGAGGAGTCCCGTCGGCTCCTGGCCGAGGCGGGCGCGCGGGTCGAACCGGGCAGCGAGCGCGTCCGGTTCGAGCGCGACATGGTCCTCGAGCGGATCCGGACTGCGCCGTCCTCGTTCACACTCCACGCTCGCAACCCGGCGCACCACCTCGCGATCGGGGGCGACCACCTGGCCTTCGGCACCGTCGGCAGTGCCCCGAACGTGGCCGATCTCGATCGCGGCCGGCGGACCGGCAACCGCGAGGACTTCCGGAACCTCGTGCGGCTCGCGCAGTCGCTCGACGCGATCCACTTCTTCGCCGGCTATCCGGTCGAGCCGGTCGACGTCCACGCCTCGATCCGCCACCTCGACGCGATCCACGACCTGCTCACGCTGGCGGACAAGCCGATCCACGCCTACAGCCTCGGCCGGCAACGGAATCTCGACGCCCTCGAGATGGTGCGCATCGCCCGCGGCGTGGATGCCGCCACGCTGGAGCGCGAGCCGTCGATCTTCACGGTCATCAACTCGAGCTCGCCGCTCCGGCTCGACACGCCGATGCTGCACGGCATCCTCGAGTACTCGGCGCGCAACCAGGTCGTCGTCATGACCCCGTTCACGCTGGCCGGCGCGATGGCCCCGGTCACGCTTGCCGGCGCCGTGGCCCAGCAGAACGCGGAGGCGCTGGCCGGGATGGTGATGACGCAGGTCGTGCGGCCGGGAGCGCCCGTGGTGTACGGCGGGTTCACCTCGAACGTCGACATGCAGTCGGGGGCGCCGGCGTTCGGGACGCCGGAGTACATGCGGACGGCGATGATCGGCGGCCAGCTGGCGCGCCGCTACGGGGTGCCGTACCGCTCGTCGAACGTCTGCGCGGCCAATGCCCTCGACGCCCAGGCCGCGTACGAGTCGGTCTTCTCACTGTGGGGCGCCGTCATGGGCGGGGTCAACCTGATGATGCACGGCGCCGGCTGGATGGAAGGCGGGCTGCAGGCGAGCTTCGAGAAGATGGTCCTCGACGCGGAGCTGCTCCAGATGGTCGCCGCGTTCCTCGACCCGGTCGTGGTCGACGAGGGCACGCTGGGCCTTGACGCGATCCGCGAGGTGGGCCCGGGCGGCCACTTCTTCGGCGCTGCCCACACCCAGGCCCGCTATCGGACGGCGTTCCACAAGCCGATGCTGTCCGACTGGCGGAACTATGAGAGCTGGCAGGAGGCTGGCAGCCCCGAGACCGCCGGGCGGGCCAACCGGCTCTGGAAGGAGCTCCTGGCGGCCTACGAGCCGCCGGCGATCGACCCCACCGTGGCGGACGAGCTGGCCGCGTTCGTCGAGCGCCGCAAGGCCGAGGGCGGCGTGCCCACGGACTTCTGAAAGGATCCCCCGTGAAGTCATCGGCCCAGGTCGTCGTCATCGGCGGCGGCGTCGTCGGTTGCGCCGTCCTGTACCACCTCACGAAGGCCGGCTGGACGGACGTGATGCTCCTCGAGCGCAAAGAGCTCACGTCCGGCTCGACGTGGCACTCGGCGGGCGGGATGCACACGCTCAACGGCGATCCGAACGTCGCCAAGCTCCAGCAGTACACGGTCCAGCTGTACCAGGAGATCGAGCGGATCTCCGGCCAGGACTGCAGCATCCACCTGCCCGGCGGGCTGCTGCTGGCCGACACGGACGTGCGCATGGACTTCCTGCGCATGGCGCAGGCCCGCGGCCGCTATCTCGGGATGGACCTCGAGCTGCTGAGCCCGCGCGAGGCGCAGGCGCTCTTCCCGCTGCTCGACCCGGACTGCTTCGTGGGCGCGATGTACGACCCGGTCGAGGGCCACGTCGACCCCTCCGGCGTGACCCGCGCCTACGCCATCGCCGCCCGGATGGCCGGCGCAGAGGTCCACCGCAACACCTGGGTCACCGGGCTCGACCAGCGGCCGGACGGGACATGGGACGTCCATGTCGACGGTGGCACGACGATCCACGCCGAGCACATCGTCAACGCCGGCGGGCTGTGGGCGCGCGAGGTGGGCCGAATGATCGGCATCGAGTTGCCGGTCCTGGCCATGGAGCACATGTATCTCGTGACCGAGGACATGCCGGAGGTCGCCGCGAACATGGCCGCCACCGGCAAGGAGATGGCGATGGCCATGGACTTCGGCGGCGAGATCTACATCCGCCAGGAAGGCGGCGGAATGCTGCTCGGTACCTACGAGCAGGCGTGCGTGCCCTGGTCGCCGAGGGAGACGCCGTGGGATTTCGGGGCGCAGCTGCTGAAGCCGGATCTCGAGCGGCTGACCCCGGAGCTCGAGGTGGCGTTCCGCCACTACCCGGCGATGGCGACGGTGGGCATCCGGCGGGTCGTCAACGGGCCGTTCACGTTCTCGCCGGACGGCAACCCGCTCGTGGGGCCCGTGCCCGGAATCCGCAACTGCTGGGTCGCCTGCGGGGTGATGGCCGGCCTGTCGCAGGGCGGCGGCGTGGGGCTTGCCCTCGCGACGTGGATGACCGAGGGCGACCCGGGCATGGATATCTGGGCGATGGACGTGGCCCGCTACGGTCCCTACGCCACGATCGGCTACACGAACGCCAAGGTCCGCGAGAACTACGCCCGCCGGTTCCGGATCACCTTCCCCAACGAGGAGCTGCCGGCCGCGCGGCCGCTCCACACGACGCCGATCCACGACCGGCTGACGGCGGCCAACGCGGTCTGGGGCGCGGCCTACGGCCTCGAGCACGCACTCTGGTTCCAGGCGCCGGGGAAGCCGCCGACCGAGGAGGTCACGTTCCGACGCTCCAACGCCTGGGATCGGGTCGCCGCCGAGTGCACGGCCGTCCGCGAGGGAGTCGGGCTCATCGAGACGGCGAACTTCGCCAAGTACCGCGTGACCGGGCCCGGCGCGGCGGGCTGGCTCTCCGGGCTCCTGACCAACCGCCTGCCGAAAGTGGGACGGATCGTGCTGACGGCGATGCTGAACCCGCAGGGCCGGATCGTCGGCGAGTTCACCGTCGCGCGGGCCGGCGAGGAGGAGTTCTTCCTGTTCGGCTCGCAGGCAGCGGAGACGCACCACCGGCGCTGGTTCCTCGACCATCTGCCGACGGACGGCAGCGTCGCGTTCCGGGTGCTCGGGCTCGGACTCGTGGGGCTGTCCGTCGCCGGGCCGCGCGCACGCGACGTCCTCCAGTCGGTCACGGACACGGATCTCTCGCCGGAGGCCTTCCGGTTCATGGACTTCCGGTCGGTCGACGTCGGGATGATCCCGTGCCGTATCGGCCGGCTCAGCTACACCGGCGAGCTCGGCTACGAGCTGTGGGTCGCGCCGGAGTACCAGCGGGCGCTGTTCGACCTGCTCATGGCCGCCGGCGCGCCGCACGGCATCCGGCTGTTCGGCCTCCGGGCGCTGATGTCGCTCCGGCTCGAGAAGAGCTTCGGGACCTGGTTCCGCGAGTACC
>JACDAV010000038.1 GCA_013695255.1 Chloroflexota bacterium | reverse complement strand
TCGGCGGCCGTGGCCGGGGCCGCGGATGACGCCGGCGCGACCGGCACGACCGGCACCGCCACGCCGGACGCCACGGGCGAGACGGACCGCGGCTCGGCGGGACGTGGCCAGCCAGCGTGACAAACCTCGGGCCGATGGCGTCGCGGAGCTTCGCCTCGGTCCTCGGTGCGCAATTGCCGGCCCTCCGTGAGGGTGTCTAGACGTGGCTAGCCAGCGAGACATCAGGCGCCGGATCGGTGCTGTCCGGAACATCAAGCAGATCACCCGGGCGATGCAGTTCGTGGCCGCCTCCAAGCTGCGCCGCGCCCAGGAGTCGACGCTCGCCTCGCGTCCCTACAGCGACAAGATCGATGAGGTCCTGGCCGATCTGGCCGCCGTCCTGGGGGCCGAGGAGCACCCGCTCCTCGCCCAGCGCGAGGGCGGCAAGCGGATGATCGTCCTGATCACGACGGATCGCGGCCTGGCCGGGCCGCTCAACACGAACACGATCCGGTTCGCCGCCCGCGAGATCACCCGGCACGAGGGCGACCTGACCGTCGTGACCGTCGGCCGCAAGGGTCGGGACGCCATGCGCCGCGCCCGCGTCCCGCTCGAGGCCCACTTCGCGGGCTTCGGCGACAAGCCGACCTTCGCCGACATCCTGCCGCTGGCCCGCCTGATCACCGATTCGTTCCTCAACGGCTCCGTCTCGACGGTCGACATCGTGTTCTCCCGCTTCGAGTCGACCCTCGTCCAGCGGCCGGCATCGGACCGGCTGCTGCCGATCGACTACGGTGAGAGCACGGCGCAGGGCATCCCCGGCCACCAGTTCATCTTCGAGCCCGATGCCGCCACCGTCCTCACCCAGCTCCTGCCGCGCTACGTGGCGACCCGCCTCTACCAGGCGGTGCTCGAGAGTCGGGCGAGCGAAGAGTCGAGTCGGATGGTCGCGATGAAGAACGCGACCGAGAACGCCGAGGAGCTGATCGAGGACCTGACCCTCTCGTACAACAAGGTCCGCCAGGCCAACATCACCCGCGAGATGATCGAGATCGCGACCGGCGCCCAGCCGCGCTGACGCGCCGACAGGAGGCAACCGCTCATGGCCATCGCCACCGAACCCGCCACCGAGCCCGGAACCGGCCGGGTCATCCAGATCACCGGACCCGTCGTCGACATCGAGTTTCCGCCCGGCCAGCTGCCGTCGATCTACAACGCGGTCGAGATCCAGCGCGAGGGGCAGGAGCCGCTGACCTGCGAGGTCCAGCAGCACCTCGGCAACAACTGGGTGCGAGCGGTCGCGATGACGACCACGGACGGCCTCGCCCGCGGCGTGCGCGTGCACGACACCGGGGCGCCGATCAGCGTGCCCGTAGGGGCCGCGACGCTCGGCCGCGTCTTCGACGTGCTCGGCCACCCGATCGATGGCAAGGGCGAGGTCAACGCCGAGCACACGCTGCCGATCCACCGCGCGCCACCGCCCTTCGACGCGCAGACGACGGAGATCGAGGTCTTCGAGACCGGCCTGAAGATCATCGACCTGATGTGCCCGTTCAAGAAGGGCGGCAAGGTCGGGATCTTCGGTGGCGCGGGCGTCGGCAAGACGGTCATCATCCAGGAGCTGATCCGGAACGTCGCCCAGGAGCACGCCGGCGTGTCCGTCTTCGCGGGCGTCGGCGAGCGGAGCCGCGAGGGCAACGAACTGATCGCGGAGATGACCGAGTCGGGCGTCATCGAGAAGACGGCCTTCGTGTTCGGGCAGATGAACGAGCCGCCCGGCGCCCGCCAGCGGGTCGGGCTGACCGGCCTGACGATGGCCGAGTACTTCCGCGACGAGGAGAACCGCGACGTCCTCCTGTTCATCGACAACATCTTCCGGTTCACCCAGGCCGGCTCGGAGGTGTCCGCGCTGCTCGGGCGGATGCCCTCGGCGGTCGGCTACCAGCCCAACCTGGCGACGGAGATGGCGGCCCTCCAGGAGCGGATCACGTCCACCAGGAACGGCTCGATCACCTCGCTCCAGGCCGTGTTCGTGCCGGCGGACGACTACACGGACCCGGCCCCCGCGACCACCTTCGCCCACCTCGACTCCACGATCCGCCTCGAGCGCTCGATCGCCGAGCTGGGGATCTACCCGGCAGTCGACCCGCTGACCTCGACCTCGACCGTCCTGTCCCCGACCGTCGTCGGGCAGGAGCATTACGACGTGGCGCGCGAGACGCAGCGCGTCCTGCAGCGCTACCGCGACCTCCAGGACATCATCGCCATTCTCGGCATCGACGAGCTGTCCGAGGACGACAAGGCGACCGTCGCCCGGGCGCGGCGCCTCCAG
>JACDAV010000015.1 GCA_013695255.1 Chloroflexota bacterium | reverse complement strand
GTCTTCGGCGACGACTATCCGACGCCGGACGGGACGTGCATCCGCGACTACATCCACGTCGCGGACCTGGCCGAAGCCCACCTGCTCGCCCTCGAGGCCACTGCGCCGGGTGACGCTCGGACGGATCCCTCGGACGACCGCGGCATGCTCGCCTGCAACCTCGGCAACGGTGGCGGCTTCAGCGTGCGCGAGGTGCTCGAGGCCGCCGAGCGTGTCTCGGGCCAGGCGGTGCCGCACGAGGTGGGGCCGCGGCGGGCGGGCGATCCGCCGGTCCTGGTCGCCTCCGCGGCGCGGGCGGCGGAGGTGCTCGGCTGGCAGCCCGCGCACCCGACGCTGGACGAGATGGTCGGCTCAGCGTGGGAGTGGCGTCGCCGGCATCCCGACGGGTACGCGAGCGCCTGAGCCGACTGTGGTCCCGCCGCCCAATCGAACACCTTTCCAACCACATCGAACAGGATCCGTTGCTCGGGGCCGCATCGGCCGCGCGAACACCCGTCGGCGGCGCGAAGAGCCACTCCGAACCGCGCCCGAGTCGGCGCCTCGTGCACGTCTGGCTGCGCATGCCGTCGGGCGAACCTCGCGGAGCGCTGGCAACCAGGCGGGACGCCTGAAATCTGTTCGATGGCATTGGAAAGGCGTCAGTCGCCGCCGCCGGAGCCACGCCGGCCATCCCTACCGCGGCTGGAGCGGCGCGGCAGCCGGCGCGAGACGCTCGGGGGGTTCGGGCGCCGGCAGGTCCCCCGAGCCCGCCCAGCGGTCGGAGACCGGCCGGATCAGCCAGGCGCCGATCGCCATCGTCACCAGCAGGCTCAGGACCGCCACCTGGTAGGCGCCCACGCCGAGCGCGTCGAGCAGAAGCAGGATCGTCAGCCCGTAGAGCGCGGAGCCGATCACCTGCGAGCCCTTGCCGACGAGCCCGTAGAGCCCGAACAGCTCGCCCAGCCGTTCCGGCGGCGACAGCCGGATCATCAGCACCCGGTCCGCAACCTGGACGCCGCCGAGCCCGCTGCCGAGAAGGGCACCGGCCGCGAGGAAGGCCGCCATGCCGACCGGCCCCGGGACCCCCAGCGACAGCGCGCCCACCACGAGGCCCACTCCCCACGAGGCCAGCACCGCCATGAGGGTGCGCTTCGGCCCCCAACGATCGACCAGCCGGCCCCAGCCGAAGCTGGCCACGATGGCGACCACCGTCAGGAGCAGCAGGACGAGGAGCGTCTGCTGCTGGCTGAGGCCCTTGGCCCGGACGGTCACGACGGACATGACCGCGATGATCGTGTTGACCGCGTCCGAGTAGAAGAACCGACCGACGAGGAAGCGCCCGAGGCCCGGGACCTCGCGGGCGTGACGGATCGCCGTCCGGAGCTGCGACCATGAGCCGACGACGTCGGCCGCGGTGACCCGCGCTGCCGTGCCCGTCTCCTTCACGAACGCGAAGATCGGGATCGCGAACACCGCGAACAGGACGGCCGCGACGAGGAACCGGTCCTGCGGCGGCACGTCGAGAACGAGCAGCAGGAGTGCCACGAAGACGGTCCCGCAGTACCCGATCGCCACGCCGATCCCGGACAGCCGGCCGCGCGTCTCCGGCCGGCTGACCGTCCTGAGCGTGGCGTCGTAATAGATCAGGGCCGCCTGGTAAGCGAAGTTGGCGATCGTGAACAGCACCAGGCCGGCGATGGGCGGGCTGGCGCCGATGAGCGCGGTCGGGACGACACACAGGGCCGTGAAAAAGAGGAGGAACGGCAGCCGCCGACCGCCACGGTCGCTCAGCGCGCCGAGGATCGGGGACACGATCGCGTTCAGCCCGACGCTGATCGCGACCGCCACGCTGAGATAGAAGTTGCCCTCGCGCTCGCCGAACCGGGCGGCGTCCGTCAGCCACAGCCCGATCGCGAACGAGACGACCGCGAAGGAGAAGATCGTGTTCGCGAAGTCGTACAGCGCCCAGGCGGCGGGCACCCGCGCCCGGCCGGACGGCGTCAGCGCCCGCAGGACCAGGGCCGGCGAGCGGGAAGCCGCGACCGCGGTCGCCTCGGGGGTCGCCACGATTTCGATGATAGGTCCCGCGGGTCAGTCCACGGATCGTCCCCCGGCGCTACGATCCGGCGATGATCGATAAGCGGACGGCGAGCGAGGCCTGGCGCCCGCAGACCTTCGGCGACCGCAACGCGAAGCAGATCCCCGATCCGGTCATCGAGCCGCTGTGGATCGGGACGCGCGTCCTCGCGCACGTCGACGATCGCGCCGTGGAGCTGCGCGACGACGCCGGACGGCCGGTCGATCGACCGCCGATCGCGGACGCGCTCGCCGCGGCCGTGGACGCTGCGTCCGCGGTCCTCGACGCGTACCTCACGGCGCAGGCGGCTCGTTCGGGGGTCGGCGTCCATCTCGGGCCCACGGTCGAGCTGCCGACCCCCGGCCAGGCCGCGCGCCAGATGCTCGTCGGTGGCGGGCGGGGCCGTCGGGCGGAGGCTATCGAGGCGCTCGAGGATCGCGTCGCCGATCTGGAGGCGGCGCCGTCGGAGGGGCTCGTCCTGGTCGCCGTGGACCTGCTCTTCCTCGACGGTGACTCGCTCCTTGACGTGCCGCTGCTCGAGCGCAAGCGGCTGCTCGACAGCGTGCTGATCGAGAACGAGCTGGTCCGGGTGGGCATCCACGTGCGCGTGCCGGTCAATCCATGGCTCCCCACGTGGCGAAACCTCGGCTTCCGGTCGCTCGCCTACAAGGACGCGAACGGGCGCTATCGCCCCGGCCAGCGCAACGACGGCTGGGCGAAGGCGACGATCCCACGCGGCTGACGGCGTCCCGGGGCCGCGGCGCGACCGGCGGTCCTCCTGCGGCGTCCCGACCGTCGGTGGTACGGTGACCCGGTGCCAGCGACCGCCCTCACGCCGGCCGTCCGCGACGAGATCGCCAGGCTCGGGCGGGCCGACATCATGGTCGGCATCCCCAGCTTCAAGAACGCTGCGACGATCGGCTACGTGGTGCGCGCCGCCCAGGCCGGCCTCGTCCAGTACTTCCCGGATCTCAAGCCCGTCGTCGTCAACTCGGACGCCGGCTCGCCGGACGGGACGCAGCGCGTCGTGGTCGAGACGGAGCCCCCGGACTACATCGAGCAGATCCTCCTCGTCCGCCCCACCAACAGGCTCGACCGCGTCTCGCTGACCTATCCCGAGATCGACGGCACCGGCGGCAAGGGCGCCGCGCTGCGCATGATCTTCGAGATGGCGGCCGCGCTCGAGGTGCAGGCGCTGGTCGTCGTCGACTCGGACCTTCGCTCGATCGTCCCCGAGTGGATCGAGCTCCTCGCGGGGCCGATCCTGAAGGGCGGCTACGACTTCGTCGCCCCCCTCTACGCGCGCTACAAGTACGACGGCACGATCACCAACACCGTCACCTACCCGCTCACCCGGAGCCTGTACGGGCACCGCATCCGCCAGCCGATCGGCGGCGACTTCGGGGTCAGCGGCGACCTCGTGCGGCACTACCTGACCCGGGGGGACTGGACGGACGACGTCTCCAAGTTCGGGATCGACATCTGGATGACCACGTCGGCCATGACCGGCGGCTTCGCCGTCTGCCAAGCGCGGCTTGGCGCCAAGGTGCACGACCCGAAGGATCCGGGTGCCGACCTGGGTCCCATGTTCCGCCAGGTCGTCGGCACGATCCTGCGGCTGAGCGTCCTCCACGCCGAGCACTGGCTGCCGATCCACGGCAGCCACGACGTCCCGGCCTACGGGTTCGAGCGGATCATCGACCCGCCCCCGCTGGAGGTGAACACGCTCCGGCTCCTGACCGAGTTCCACCAGGGCTCGCTCAGCCTGGCCGATCGCTGGCGAACGATGTTCGCGCCGGCCAATGTCGAGATGCTGCTGGTGCTGGCGCGCGAGGCCGGCAAGCTGGCCGATGCCGCCGCGGCACGGCTGGGGATCAGCGGCGACGCCACGTCGACCAAGGCGACGACCGTCGAGATGGCGGACGCGCTGGCGGCCTTCCACTTCCCGGACGACCTGTGGGCGCGCCTGATCTACGACCTGATCGTGACCGCGCGCGACCAGCCCGAGGCCGTCGAGGCGATGGTCGCCTCGCTGGTCCCCGTCTACTTCGGCCGGGTCGGCAGCTTCGTCATCGAGAACCGGCACCTCACCACGGACCAGGCGGAGGAGCGGGTCGAGCGCCAGGCGCGCGAGTTCGAGCTCCTCAAGCCGTACCTGATCGAGCGCTGGGAGGCGACCGGCGCCGGCCGGGCAGACCCGGACGCGGCAACGCCTGCCGGCGCGAGGCGAGGACCGGCGTGAGCTCACGGACGCCGCTGCCGGCCCGGATCCTCATCCCCGTCGCCAACCCGCTGACCGCCGAGGAGCTCATCCGCATCGGCTCTGACCTGCTCGAGAAGCGCTCCGGGCAGCTGACGGCGCTCGGGATCGTGGAGGTGCCGGAGGGGATGCCGCTGTCCGAGGGCGCGACCCGGGCCCGCCACGCCCGGCGGCTCCTCCAGCGGGTGCTGGACTTCGCACCCGAGGGCACGACGATCCACCCGATCGTGCGCATCGGCCGGCACGCCGCCGAGGGGATCGTCGAGGCGGCAGCCGAGCAGGAGGCGGACCTGATCATCTTCGGCTGGGGCGGCAAGGCACCCGGCGGGCGCGACGGCCAGACGCCGACCGTCTTCTCGCCCACGATCGACGAGGTCGTCCGCGAGTCGCCCTGCGACATCGCCGTCGTCAAGCAGCGCGGCGGCGGCGAGATCAAGCGGATCCTGGTCCCCGTCCGGGGCGGCCCGCACGCGGAGCTGGCGATCCGGTTCGCCGATGCCATCGCCCGGCGCCACGACGCCACCGTGGCGGTCCTCCACCTCGTTCCCCCGGGCATCACCCTGGCCGTCCGGGCGCAGGCCGAGCACGCGTTGACCGCCTTCGTGCGGCAGCACGTTCGCTCGAAGGTGGAGCCGCTCCTTCGCGAGACCGCCAACGTCCGGAACGCGATTCTCAAGGAGGCGGAGCGGGCGGATCTGGTCGTCATGGGCGCGTCCGCCACGCCGGCCGGCGCGAACGGCGAGACCTATCTGTTCGGCGCCATGCCGGAGGCCGTCGCCGCCCGGGCGAAGCCCACGGTCGTCGTCGTCAAGACGCGCGAGACGATCGGCCGCCAGACCTTCGAGCAGCTGGCCCAGCGCGCGGAGACGCTCGTCGCCGCGGACCGCGCGGCCGACGAGGCCCGCGCCGTGCCGGCCCGGGTGGAGCGCTGGTTCGGCGAGTCGAACTTCCACCACGGCGAGTTCGCCGATCTGCGGCGACTGGTCCAGCTCAAGGAGAAGCAGGGCCTGTCGGTGAGCCTCGTGCTGCCCACGCTCAACGAGGAGGAGACGATCGGCCCGATCGTGCGCCGCGCGGTCCGGGAGATGGTCGGCCGGGTCCCGCTCCTCGACGAGGTGCTGGTCATCGACTCGGCGTCGACGGATCGGACGCGCGAGATCGCCGAGGCGGAGGGCGCGCGGGTCGTCCAGCACCCGGACGTGCTCACCCGCTACGGCTCGTTCCGCGGCAAGGGCGAGGCGCTTTGGAAGTCGCTGTACGAGGCGTCCGGCGACCTGATCGTGTGGGCAGACACGGACGTCCGAAACTGGCACTCGCGGATGGTCTACGGGACCCTGGGGCCACTCCTCCACGAGCCGCGCCTGCAGTACGTCAAGGGCTACTACCAGCGCCCGATCGTCGAGGCTGGCGTCCTCAAGGAGGGCGGCGGCGGCCGAGTCACGGAGCTCGTCGCCCGTCCGCTCATCAACCTCTTCTTCCCCGAGCTGTCCGGGCTCATCCAGCCGCTGTCCGGCGAGTACGCCGGCCGCCGGGCGCTCCTCGAGTCGATCCCGTTCTTCACCGGCTACGCGGTCGAGATCGGGCACCTGATCGACGCCACCGAGCGACTGGGGATCGAGGGGCTCGGCCAGGTCGACCTCGAGCGGCGGGTGCATCGCAACCAGGAGCTCGAGGGGCTGTCGCGCATGTCGTTCGTGATCCTGCAGGCGGTCATGAAGCGGCTGGAGGAGCGGCGGCGGGCCCGTCTGTTCGCGGAGATGGGATCGACGATGAAGCTGCCACGCTCCGGGCGCGGCCGGTTGTCGCTCGAGGTCATCGAGCTGGCCGACCAGGAACGGCCGCCGATGATCCGGATCCCGGAGTATCTCGAGAAGCGGAGCGCCGCGGGCGTGGAGGCGCGGCCGGAGCCGGCGCCCCGGTGAGCGGCGGGCGCCACGGCCCTGAGCGACGCCAGCGAACCCACGCGCTGCGGTCGGGCCGGTATCGGCACACCGCGGCTTGATCACGTCCATAGTGCTGCCAGTGCTATTTCTGGCACTAACGGGCCATCACGCGTCGCCGACCTGCCTGGCCAACCCGCCAGTATGCGACCGGCCGCATATCCATAAGGTCAGGCGCGCAGATCCAGCGCCAAGTGGCGCTCGAAGCCCCACGAATAACGCTGCCACCACTACGGCAGCCGTCATGGACAGCGTTGTGATGCGAAACGGGCTCAACTCGAACCGGTCCGCCGATGACGCGGCGTGACGCGAGCCACCCGCACCGGCGGCGGGACCCGCTCACCGTCCTGATCGCGCCAGACTCGTTCAAGGGCTCGCTGACCTCGGTCGAGGTGGCCCGCGCGCTCGCTGACGGCTGGCTTCGAGCCCGACCGGACGACGAGATCCTGCTGGCGCCGCTTGCCGACGGCGGCGAGGGCACGCTCGTGGCCATCGAGGCGGCCGGCGGCTGGGTCCGCAGGTCGGTCCGTGCCACGAACCCGGTCGGAGTTCAGATCCATGCGTCCTGGTTGCAGTCGCAGGACGGGACACGCGCGTTCGTCGAGCTCGCGGAGGCATCCGGCCTGTCGAGGGTCCCCATCGCGGCACGAGCGCCCCTGTCCTCGACCACGTACGGGACGGGCGAGGTCCTTCGCGCCGTGCTGGACGCCGGCGTCCGCCAGATCACGATCGGGATCGGCGGAAGCGCGACGACCGATGGCGGCGCCGGCATCCTCGAGGCACTCGGGGCGGTGTACACGTGGCCGTTCGGTCA
>JACDAV010000014.1 GCA_013695255.1 Chloroflexota bacterium | reverse complement strand
CGACGGGGCGCTGGCTGTGCGGTGACGGACGCCGCGGGCGTGCCACGCGCGACCACGGGGCCCGCGCCCACCGTGCCCGGCGAGGCGGTCGCCGCGATCCTCGGCTGGTACCAGGCGTCCGGCCGGACCCTGCCATTTCGGGGCAGCAGCGATCCGTACGCGGTCCTCGTCTCCGAGGCCATGGCGCAGCAGACCCAGGTCTCGCGGGTCGGTGACCGCTGGACCTCGTTCCTGGCCCGATTCCCGACGGTCGCCGTTCTCGCCGCCGCCTCCCCGGCCGACGTGCTGCGGGAGTGGCGCGGCCTCGGCTACAACCGGCGGGCGCTCAACCTGTGGCGCGCCGCGCGGGTCATCGTCGAGCGGCACGACGGGCGCGTGCCATCAGTCCTCACGGCCCTCGAGGCGTTGCCGGGCGTCGGTCCCTACACGGCTCGGGCGGTGGCCGCGCTCGCCTTCGGTCAGCCGGTCGGGGCGGTCGACACGAACGTCCGGCGCGTGCTCGGCCGGATCGTGGCCGGTGCCAGCGGCATGCCGGCTCGCGACCTGCAGGTCCTCGCCGATGGCGCCGTTCCGGCGGACCGGCCCGCCGACTGGACGCACGCGCTGATGGACCTGGGCGCCACCATCTGCCGGCCAAGTCGGCCGGACTGCGCCGCCTGCCCGGTTCGGGTCCGGTGCCGCTACGCCGGCGAGCACACCGAGCACCCGGCGTCCCAGGTTCCCCTCCGGCAGGCCGCCCGGCTCCGCCGTTCGGGCGATCGACCGGCGGCCCCGCGGTTTCCCTCGACCTCCCGCTGGCTGCGAGGCCGGCTGCTCGACCGGCTTCGCGACGGCCATGGCGACGGCTGGCTGCGGATCGAGCCGCGGATCGGCGAGCACGGTCTCGCTGCCATCGAGGTCGCGCTCGCCGCGCTGGTCGCGGACGGCCTCGTCGAGCAGGACCCGGACGATCCAGTGCGCTGCCGGCTGCCGATCGGCTGACCGGCAGGTCCCTGTGCCGTGAACCGGCGCGCGCGCCCGCTGGGCTACGCTTCCCGGACGATGGCCAGCCTCGACCCGACCACCGCCCCAGGCTCCGGGTCCGGCGAGTCCCCGGCGCCCGCCGACGACCCCGCGATCTGGGAGCTCGACCTGCGCGGGCTGCGCCGTCGCTGGGCGGTCGCCGCCAAACGGGGCGCCATCACGGCCGAGGCGATGCGCGGCGCCGACCGGCGTGCCCAGGCCGTGGGTGTCCCGAGTCACCGCCTGATGGAGCACGCGGGTACGGCTGTCGCCGCCGCGGTCCGCGCGCTCGCACTCGACCAGGACCGCTGGGGACGGGGGCCCATCCTGATCCTGTGCGGGCCTGGCAACAACGGCGGCGACGGTTTCGTGGCCGCGCGCCGGCTGGCCCGCGCCGGTGCGGACGTCGTCGTCGCGCTGGTCGCCTCGGAAGCGCGGCCGACCGGCGCGGATGCGGCCCGCAACTGGGACCGGCTCGACTCGGATCACCGGGTGACGCGGGTCCAGACGCCCGTCGCCAGGGACGTGGCGATCCTGGGGCAGGGGATCGAGAAGGCGGCGATCGTCGTCGACGCGCTGCTCGGGTCGGGAGTGCGCGGCGCGCTCCGCGAGCCGATCCGGTCGGCGGTTGAGGTCATCCTGAGGGCGCGTGCCGCGGGCATCCCGATCCTCGCGGTCGACACGCCGACCGCCGTCGACCTGTCCTCCGGCGAGCCATCGGATCCTGTCGTCGCCGCCGACCTGACCGTCACCTTCCACCGTCCGAAGATGGGCTTGCTCACACGCCGCGGTGCAGCGCTGGCGGGTCGAGTTCTGGTCGCGCCGATCGGCATCCCGCCCGGCGCGGACCGTGGCTGAGCCGGAGGGCCGGCCGCAGCCGGGTCTTCGGGAGGTGCTGCTTCTCGCCGGCCTGGTCGTCGCGATCGTGCTGGGCGCAGCGCTCCTGACCGGCCTGCTGCCGGCGGAGGCGCAACGGCTCGTGTTCCGCACGCCCCTGGCGATCGCCGTGCTGATCGGCGGGACGGCCTGGCTGCTCTGGCGGATCGCCCGCCGGCCGTCCGCCTGAGCCGTCGAGCGGCACGCGGCGGAAGGCGGTTCAGGGGGCCACGGCAGGCCGTGCAGCTCGCCGCGACAGGCCACCCGGCCGACTGCTTCGCCGTTCGTGAGTGGCCCGCAGGCGCGCGCCTATGCGCGCCGCCCGCGCCTCGACCCGGCGAGCACAAAATTGGGCTGTACACGTTGCCTCTAGGCGCGTACACTCCGCGCGGCAAACGTCACGAGAGCGCTCGTGACCAGATGACGTAGCACGTCGACGACTCGGACTCCTCTCACGGCTGACGCGAGAACCACACGAGGGATCGCGCGGCTACCGAGAGGAGTTTCGGTTTCGTGTACAACGACAAGACACTTACCTGCGCGGATTGCAACCAGGAGTTCACCTTCACCGCATCCGAGCAGGATTTCTACGCGCAGCGTGGCTTCACCGAGCCCCGCCGCTGTGCGTCGTGCCGCGCCAGCCGCAAGGCTGCCCGTGGTGACAGCGCAGGTGGCGGCGACAGTGGTGGCTACGGCAGCTACGGCGCCAGCGGCGGCTACAGCGCCGGGGGCTACAGCTCCGGCGGTGGCGGCGGCGGTGGGGGCTACAGCTCCGGCGGTGGCGGCGGCTACGGCGGTGGCCGTGACCGTGGCCCGCGCGAGATGTTCAGCGCCACCTGCTCGTCCTGCGGCCGCGAGGCCCAGGTCCCCTTCCGGCCCACCAGCGGCAAGCCGGTCTACTGCTCTGACTGCTTCCGCAGCCAGCGAGGCTGATCTCCTCTCGGTGCGGCCCACGGTGGGCCCGCGGGAACCAGCTAGATGATCACGACCCGGGCTGTCAGCCAGCCCGGGTCGTTCGATTCGCGCGCCGGTGCTGGCCCTCCCGCACGCCGATCACGGCGCAGGGCGCGGAGTCCGGTCGCTAGGCGGCTCCTCCCGGTCGGCCGCGCCCCAGCAGCGCGAGGTCGAGCTTGCGCTCGGTGCCGTGGACGAGCCGGTCGATGTTGTCCGCGTGCGCCAGCCACACGAGGGCCGCGCCGGCCGCAGTGTAGATGGGGTACAGGATCGAGATCGAGCCGTTGGCAGCCATCCAGAACAGCCAGGCGGATCCGACCATCGCGGCCGAACCGACCAGCGACCCGAGCGACACATAGCGCGTCAGGAGGATGACCCCCACGAAGACGGGGGTGGCGATGGCCACGGCGAGCGGCTGGATGACGATCATCGTCCCGACCCCGGCCCCCACCCCGCGCCCGCCGCGCAGGCCGAGGAAGATCGACCACGTGGCGCCCAGCACGGCCGCCAGCGCGCAAAGCACCTCGACCTCCGGGCCGGCCCCGGCGAGCCTCGCCGCGATGACGGGCAGCGCGCCCTTGAGCACGTCCCCTGCCACCACGAGCAGCGCCCACTTGCGGCCCAGTGCCCGGAGCGCATTGGTGCCACCCGTCCGACCGGACCCCACGGTACGCAGGTCCGGTCCCCCGGCGACGCGGGAGACGAGCACGCCCATCGGGATCGACCCCGAGAGGTACGCACCCACGACGAGCGCCACGGCGAGCGGCAGACCGTCCATCTGAGCCGGCAATCTAGCACCCGTCGCCTGTCACGCCGCGCTGGGCAGGCCGGCTGGCCGTGACAGTTCCGCGTAGGGCGGGCGAGAGCGGGCGCGCGTGGTCGTCGGTTGCGGGGATCGCGACCCCCCGCGTACGATGGCCGCGATGACCCACCCGCCCAGCCGGCCCTCGGACGCCGCCGTCCCCGCCGGCCGCCGGGCCGCCTGAGGCCCCCCGATGGCCGTCGGCTCCTCGAACGACTTCGATCTCGTCGTGCTCGGCGCGGGGACGGGCGGCTATACGGCGGCCTTCCGCGCCGCGCAGCTCGGCCTGAAGGTCGCCCTCGTCGACGACGACAAGATCGGCGGGACCTGCCTTCACCGCGGTTGCATCCCGACCAAGGCGCTGCTCGAGTCGGCCGCCGTCGTCGACCGGGTCCGCCACGCCAGGGACTACGGCGTGACCCTCCCCGGCGAGCCCGGGATCGACTACGCGCAGATGGCCGCCCGCCGTGACCAGGTCGTGAAACGGATGTGGACCGGGCTCAAGACGCTGGTCGACAAGAACAAGGTGACGTGGGTCGCCGGCCGCGGCCGCCTCGACGGCCCGCAGCGCATCCGCGTCCGTCAGCGTGGCGAGGACGGCGAACCCGCGACGGGCGGCGAGCGCGTCCTGCAGGCGACCGACGTCATCGTGGCAACCGGCTCGCGAGTGAAGAGCCTGCCCGGCCTGGTGCCCGACGGAACGCGGATCGTCACCAGCGACGACGTGCTGCGGATGACGGAGCTTCCCAAGGACGTCGTGATCGTGGGCGCGGGCGCGGTGGGGGTGGAGTTCGCCTCGATGTTCCACGACGTCGGGGTCAAGGTGACCGTGCTGGAGTACGCGCCGGTGCTGGTGCCGCTCGAGGACCGCGACGTGAGCCAGGCGCTCGAGCGCAGCTTCACCCGCCGCGGCATCACGGTCATGACCAGCGCCCGCTTCGATTCGGCCGCCGTGAGCGTCGAGCGGGACGGGATCTGCGTCCTGGTGGGGCCGGAGGGCAAGGAGCCGCAGGAGCTGCGGGCGGAGATCATGCTCGTCGCGACGGGCCGGGCGGCCAACATCGAGGAGATCGGGCTGGAGACGACGAAGGTCGAGACGGACCGCGGCATCGTCAGGGTCAATGGCCGGATGCGGACGAAGGAGCCGCACGTCTACGCGGTCGGCGACATCGTCGGCGGACTGTGGCTCGCGCACACCGCTGCCCACGAGGGCATCCTCGCCGCGCACACGATCGCCGGGGACCGGGACATCCACGAGATCGATTACGTCGCCCAGCCGCGCGCCACCTACTGCCGCCCGGAGATCGCGTCCATCGGTCTGACCGAGCAGCAGTGCAAGGACCAGGGACTGCCCTACAAGATCGGCAAGGTGCCGTTCCAGGCGATCGCCAAGGCGGTCATCGGCGGCGAGCACGAGGGCTTCGCCAAGATCATCGGCCACGCGGAGACGGATCGGACGCTGGGCGTCCACCTCATCGGCCCGCACGTCACCGATCTCGTCTCGGAGGCATCCCTCGCCTTCTCCCTGGAGGCCGCGCCCTGGGAGATCGGCGCCGCGACCCACCCGCACCCGACCCTGTCCGAGGTCCTCGGCGAGGCCGCGCTGGCGGTCGACGGCCGCTCGATCAACTTCTAGGCGGAGGACCGACCGACCGATGGCCGTCACCGACCGGAACGCCAGCCATCTCGGCGACGCGGTCGGCTTGACCGACGAGCAGCTGATCGAGATGTACCGGCTGGTTGCACTGACTCGGGCCCTCGACGAGCGGATGTGGGTGCTCAACCGGGCCGGCCGGATCCCGTTCGTGATCAGCGGCCAGGGCCACGAGGGCGCCCAGGTGGCGATCACCTGGCCGCTCCGGAAGCAGCACGACTGGGTTGCCCCGTTCTACCGCTCGATCGCGACCTGCCTCACGTTCGGCATGAGCCCGCGCGACATCCTGACTGCGCAGTACGCGACCGCCAGCGATCCGTCGTCCGGCGGCCGTCAGATGCCCGGCCACTACGGGTCGCGCGAGCACAACCTCGTGTCCGTCTCCTCGCCGGTCGCGACGCAGCTGCTGCACGCGGTGGGCATTGCGCTGGCGGCGAAGGTTCGGGGCACGGACCAGGTCGCGATGACCTTCATGGGCGAGGGCTCGTCCAATCAGGGCGACGTCCACGAGGGCCTGAACTTCGCGGCGATCCACAAGCTCCCGTTCGTGTTCGTGGTCGAGAACAACGGCTACGCGATCAGCGTGCCGTGGGCCAGGGAGCTGGCGGTCGAGGACGTCGCGTCACGGGCTGCGGGCTACGGGATCCCGGGCGTGGTCGTCGACGGCACGGACGTGCTGGCCTGCTACGGCGCCGCGACCGAGGCGGTCGACCGGGCGAGAAGCGGTGGCGGCCCGACGCTGATCGAGGCCAAGGTGACCCGGCTGACGGGCCACTCGTCTGACGACCAGCAGACCAAGTACCGGTCGGAGGAGGAGCTCGCTTCCGAGAAGGCCCGCGACCCGCTGCCCAAGTTCCGGGCCCAGCTGACCGATGCGGGCATCCTCACCGAGGAGGTCCTGGGGCGCCTCGCCGCCGAGATCACGGCTGTCGTCGACGACGCCACCGAGTACGCCGAGTCGCAGCCGGACCCGGACCCCTCGACCGCCATGCGCTGGGTCTACGCGGAGGAGTGGCCGTCGGAGGCGCCGCCGCCGTGGGGCTTCGGGACGGCCGGCGGCCACGCGGAGGAGCACTGATGGCCCTCCGCACGTTCATCGAGGCGATCCGCGAGGGGATGGCCGACGAGATGCGCCGCGACGAGTCGATCATCGTGCTCGGCGAGGATGTCGGGAAGAAGGGCGGCGTCTTCCTCGCCACGGACGGGCTGTGGGCGGAGTTCGGCGATGAACGGGTCATCGACACGCCGCTCACGGAGTCGCAGATCATCGGCACCTCGATCGGGGCTGCGATGAACGGGCTGCGACCGATCGCCGAGATCCAGTTCGCGGACTTCATTCACCCGGCGTTCAATCAGCTCGTGTCGGAGGCGGCCCGGCTGCGCTACCGGTCGAACAACGGCTACTCGTGCCCGATGGTGGTCCGCGCGCCCTACGGCGGCGGCGTCCACGGCGCGCTCTACCACTCGCAGTCGGTCGAGGCGTTCTTCACCCACGTGCCGGGACTCAAGGTGGTGATCCCGTCGACGCCGTACGACGCGAAGGGACTGCTGCGGTCGTCGATCCGCGACGAGGACCCGGTCCTCTTCTTCGAGCACAAGAAGATGTACCGGTCCGTCCGCGGTGACGTCCCCGACGGCGAGTACACGGTGCCGCTCGGCCGGGCGGCCGTGACCCGGGCCGGCACGCAGCTGACGGTGATCGGCTACGGGCTGATGGCCCACTACGCGCTCGAGGCGGCCGAGCGGGTCGCCGAGGAGGGCGTGTCGGCCGAGGTGATCGACCTGCGCACGCTGCGGCCGCTCGACAAGGAGACGGTGCTCGACTCGGTCCGCAAGACGGGCAAGTGCCTCGTGGTCTACGAGGACAACCGGTTCGGCGGCTACGGGGCGGAGGTGGCGGCGACCGTGGCCGAGGAGGCGTTCGACTACCTCGACGGCCCGGT
>JACDAV010000399.1 GCA_013695255.1 Chloroflexota bacterium | reverse complement strand
CCGCACGGCCCGCCCGATCCGCCGCCTCGGGCGGGTGAGGAGACCGATCATCGAAGCACCTCCTGCAGCTCGACGGTCCAGCCGTCGGCGAGGCGGGTGAGGACAGCGCGCTCCGGGGAACGTCCGTCCGGCGCGAGGACGAGCCAGCCCGGGGGCGCCACGACGCCGGCGGCCGCGCGGTCCGCCCCGGGCATGAGCCGAAGGCCGGGATCCGCCAGCCGCACCGCGCGGTCGAGACGCCCGGCGAGGTCGCGGACCTCGAGCCTGCCACCGCCGATTCCGGCCTCGACCGCCAGCCGCGGCCCGTCGCGGGTCCCGATCAGCCGGGCGAGACCACCCGCCGGCGCAATCGGCTCCGCGACGCCGGTGTCGACGTCAATGGCGACGAGCGGACAAGGCAGGCCGGCGCATGCCGCGTACGCCACGACCCGGTCGCCTGCGAGCCCGATCAGCTCGCCCTGGTCCCGGGCAGCCAGCTGCCGCACGGCGCCCGTGGCCGCGTCGAGCACCTGCGTCCGGCAGCGCACCGCGCCGCAGGACTGGACGGCGAGCCGGTCACCCTCCAGGCTCCAGCTGAGGGTCGTCGAGAACGTCACGCCGACCGATCCGTCGCGGGGAAGAGGAGCGAGCTCACGGACCGCCGGTGATCCGTCCAGCGGTCGCCGCCAGACGCCGAGGTCCGCCCGCGTGGCGCGATCCACGCGGTGCTCGTGGATGGCGCCAACGGACGGCTCGACGGTCGCTCGCCGAACGACGTCGTTCGTGTGGCCAAGCGCCCACCAGCAATCCGCCCCGCGGTCAAAGGCACGGAGCTCAGACCGCCGACCGTCGTCGCGCGTCACGAGGACGAGACGCCCGAAGGGTCCCGCCGCACTGGACTCGGGCGGCAGGTCGAGATACGTGGCACGGTCTGCGCCCGGGCCGATCCGCAGCCGCTGGCCGACGAGCGTGCCAGCCTCGTCGACGACCGGATCGAGCGTGAACCACGGCCCACGAGCCACCTCGGCGGGCGTCGCGGGTGGGGGGGCGGCCAATGAACCGGCGAGCGCCGCCGCTCCGCCGGAGCACGGCAACGGATCCCACGCGCGATCCGTCACGCCGAGCGAGGCCGACGCCATCGCGCCGACCGAGAGCGCCCCAACCAACGGTGGTCCGAGCCGCATGAGCCATCGCCTGTCCACCATGGATACCTCCGCCGGCGGAGTCGATCTGGCGGCGAGAGGGCGAGGCGAAGATCGTCGCAGGCGGCACTTATCGGCGACGTATCTGAACGGCGCGACCACCGGCTGCGCCCCGGCGGACGCCGGATCTGCCTGTGCTACGCTCGGCGGACAACACGACAAGCCGCGCAGGTCGCGAAGCCGGTGAGATTCCGGCACAGTCCCGCTACGGTGAGCACCGCTTCGGCCGTGCAAGTCCGGTCGCCGACCCGCGCGGAGGTTTGCTCGACCTTCGAGAGAAAGGGTAGGCACCCATGCGTCCGTCCGGCTGAGCGCCCCTCTGCGTCGATCCGCGAGGGGCGTTTCCGTGCCCCCGCGTCCCCGTCCCGCCTCGGAGAATTCGCCGTGGACGCTCCAACCATCCGCTTCGGTCCGCCGCTGCGCGCGGCGTTCGCCGCCAGCCTGCTCGTGCTTGCCGCCGCCCTGGCCGCCTGCTCGCCGATCGGCGGCCGCATCTCGATCCCGCCGGACGCGACCGGGTCGACCGGCCCCGCAGCGACGGCCACCCCCTCGGCCCGCGTCAGCCCGTCGGTCCAGCTCAGCCCGTCGGTCCAGCCAGGCCCGTCCGCCGCCTTTCCCGTGACGCTCACCGACGACGAGGGCACGGCGGTCGCCATCCCGTCCGAGCCCGAGCGGATCGTCTCGCTCACCCCGGCCACGACGGAGATCCTGTTCGAGATCGGGGCCGGCGAACGGGTCGTCGCCACGACCAACTTCGACGACTACCCGCCCGAGGCGGTCGACCTGCCGGACGTGGCGTCCTTCACCGCCGTCGACGTGGAGAAGATCGTCGGCCTGGAGCCCGATCTCGTCATCGCCGGTGGCAACAACTTCAACGACCCGAAGGCAATCGAGCGGCTCCGCTCGCTCGACATCCCCGTCCTGGTCACGTACGCCCCGGACATCGCGACGGTGCTGGCGGACATGGAGCTGATCGGCGCCGCGGTGGGCCAGCCGGAGGAGGCGGCCGAGCTGACGGCGTCCCTCGAGGACGGGTTCGCCGACGTCGCCGACGCAACCGCCGACCTGGAGCGCCCGCGCGTCTTCTACGAGCTCGACGCCACCCAGGACATCTTCACCGCGGCCGACGACTCGTTCATCGAGGAGATGATCGAGCTGGCCGGCGGTGACCCGATCACGACCGGCAGCACGACCGACTTCTCGATTCCCCTCGAGCGGCTCGTGACCGAGGATCCCGAGGTGATCCTGCTGGGCGACGCGGCCTACGGCGTGACGCCCGAGGCGGTCGCGCAGCGGCCCGGCTGGGACGGGATGACGGCGGTCCGGGAAGACGCCATTCGACCGGTCGACGACATCGTCATCACCCGGCCGGGGCCGCGGCTGCTCGAGGGGCTGCGGCTGCTGGCGGAGGCGATCCACCCGGACCTCGATCTCGCGGGAGGCTGATCCGCGTGGCCGCGCCCGGCGAGACGCTCGTCCGGTCCCGACCCGTGGCGCCGATCGCGCTCCTGCGCCGGCGGCCGCTGGCACTGGGCCTGGCCGGCGTCGCGGGCCTGCTGGTCGCGCTCGTCGCCGGGGTGGGCTTCGGAACCGTCGCGGTCGCACCCGCCGACACACTGGCGATCCTCGGCCAGCGGCTGCTGGGGCTGGACCTGCCGATCACCTGGTCCCCGGCGACCGAGACGATCGTCTGGGAGCTGCGGCTGCCGCGGGTCCTGACCGCGATGGTCGTTGGGCTTGGGCTCGCGGTCGCCGGCGCCACGTTCCAGGGTCTGCTCCGCAACCCGCTGGCCGACCCGTACGTCCTGGGCACCGCCTCGGGCGCGGCGCTCGGAGCGGCGATCGCGGTGCTCATCCCGGTGCGCGTGCTGGTGCTCGAGTTCGGGCTGCTCCACGGGCTCGCGTTCGTCGGCGCGCTGGCCGCCGTCGTGACCGTCTACCGGCTGTCGCGGATCGGGGGGATGGCGCCCCTGACCAGTCTCCTGCTCACGGGCTACGCGGTTGGGTCGCTCCTGGCGGCCGGTCTGGCGATGGCGATGCACCTGTCTGGTGCCGCGCTGCGCCAGATCTTCGCCTACCTGCTGGGCAGCTTCGACGCCGCGTCGTGGGGCCGGCTGGCGGGCGCCGCGCCGCTGATCCTCCTGGCCTCCCTGCTCGTGCTCGGCCGGGCACGATCGCTGAACGGGCTGCTGCTGGGTGAGGAGACGGCCGCCCACCTCGGCGTGGACGTCCCGCGGGAGCG
>JACDAV010000392.1 GCA_013695255.1 Chloroflexota bacterium | reverse complement strand
GATGGACCCCGTGGCCATCGTCCTCGCGTTCGGGTTGGTGCTCGCCGGCCTGGCCGCCAACCTGCTGTCATGGCGCGCCGTCCTGGCCGGGCTTGGCTCGCCGCTGCCCCTCTCCGTCGCGGGACGGGTCTACCTGCTGGCCCAGCTGGGGAAGTACGTCCCAGGAAGCGTCTGGCCGATCCTCGCGCAGGCTGAGCTCGGCCGCGAGCACGGCGTGCCGGCGCTGCGCAGCGGCGTGGCTGGGATCGCTGCCCTGATCGTCGGCTTGTGCGTCGGCGCCGTCCTTGCCGCCGTGTGTCTGGCCGGGACCGCCACGTCGCAGTTGCGCGAGTACGCGTGGGGCCTGGTCATCGTGCCGCTGGGACTGGTCGCGCTCCACCCTCGGGTCCTCCAGTGGGTGCTCGATGTCGCGATGCGCGTGTTGCGCCGCGGGGGCGCACCGCATCGGGTGAGCCCCCGGGCGCTCGTGGAAGCGGCGGCGTGGTCCCTGGTCATGTGGTTGCTGTTCGGCGCCCAGGTGTGGGTCCTGGCCCGGTCGATCGGTGCGGGGGGAGCGGACCTCGCCCTGCTGAGTGTCGGCGCCTACGCCGCCGCGTGGGTGGTCGGCTTCCTGGTTGTTTTGGCCCCCGCAGGGGCCGGGCCCCGGGAGCTCGTCCTCGTGCTTGCCCTCGGGCCCGTGCTGCCCCGAGCTGAAGCGCTTGGCCTTGCGCTGGTGAGCCGGGTGCTCATGCTGGTCGGCGATCTGCTGGGCGTGCTGGTCGCCGTGGCCGTGGCCCGAGCCCGGCGTGCGCGCCCGGAGCGGGCCTGACACGCTCGTTGAGCCGTCGTCGGTCATGAGCCGTTCACGGCCTCCGGGTCGTCGACGCCGTCCGGGGGCCGGTCCCAGCCCGCGGTGCGCTTTGTACACTGCACGGCGATGGCGACGACCGTCATGGCAGGCACGAGGAACGCGACGGAAACCGTGACGGCGGCGACCGGGGGACGAGTGGCGCTGGTTGCCGTTCCCCTCCTGCTGGCGTTGGCGACGCTGGCCGCGCTGATCGTCTTCCTGACGCCGCCGTATCCATCGGACCAGATCAACTACCTGGACGCTGCGCGCGACTTCCCCAGCGTGCCCCGGAACCCGGCGATCGTTCATCAGTACGCACGCCTGGGGCTGGTCCTGCCGATGGCCGTCTCGATGACGATCCTCGGTTACTCCCAGGCGGCCTACTACATCGTCCCGGTGCTTGCGGCCGTGGCGCTCGTGCTCGGGGTCTATGCCCTGGGCAGCCTGCTCTTCGCACGCGCCGTGGGTCTCGGGGCGGCCGTGCTGACGGTCGGCAACACGGCGATCTTCGTCGACGCCACCGCCCCTCTGCCGGATCTGCTCGCGGCGACACTGTTCGTGTGGGCCGTGGTGCTCGCCATCGCGGTCCGTCAGGGCCGGTCCGCCGTCGTCGCGACACCGCGCCGGCGCGTCGCAGCGATGCTGGCGATCGGCGTGATCCTCGGCTGGTCCTATCTCGCCCGCGAGTTCATCGTCTTCGTCTGGCCGCTGATCCCGGTCATCCTGTTCCGACGCGTGAGCATCCGTGACCTGTTCTGGATCGCCGTCCCGCTGGGAGCGATCGGGCTGGCCGAGATGGCGCTGAACCAGCACATCTTCGGTGACCCGCTGGCCCGGTTGCGGGTCGCCTCCGAGCACGGCAGCGGGGTCGTGCCGGAGGAGGCCGCCGCCACGTACCAGAACAAGCGGCGGCTCTGGTACCTGGCGCAGCTCGGCGTTGCGATCGGCGACGTGCCCGAAGGGGCGTGGCTGAACGCCGCGCTGGGCGCGGCGGTTGCCGGCGCGCTCGTCTGGCCGCGCCGGCTGGGCCTGCTCCTCCTGTGGATCGCCCTTCTGTACGTTCCGCTGGTGCTCCTGGGCGGCGTCCTCAACCCCGATGCACCGATGCTGCGGCTGTTCAAGGTCCGGTACTGGTACCCGATCGTGCCGGCCATCCTTCTCGGCGGGGTCGCCGCGGCATGGCTGGCGACCCGGTTCGTGGCTGGCCGACTCGGAGCGTCCGAGCATCGCCGCGGGCTGATCGCCGGGGCCCTGGCCCTGGTGCTGGCGCTCGTCCCGGTCGCGATCGCCCATGCTGCCCGGGCAGACAGCTCTGGCTACCGGGCCAACGGCGCCACCCAGATGGAGGCGTTCAGATCATGGCTCGGCGACCAGCAGGGCCGGGTCGACACGATCTGGGCGGACTCGCGAACCGTCCGCGTTGCCCGGATCTTCACCAGCGCGCCGTTCGGCGGTCGCCTCTGGGAGGGAGCGTTCCACACGCTCGTCCCGGCTGACGGCACGACGCGCCCGGAGACGGGCGACCACGTCCTGCTCTACAGCCCCCACAGCGCCCTGTGCGGTCACTGCCGGCAAGGGAGCCAGCGCATCTTCGGGTCTCCGGTCCGCGTGCCACCGACATGGACGCTCGCCTTCAGTACGGCCGACGGGGTCGTCCAGGTCTACGAGGTGCCCTGACAGACCCGGCTGGTCGCGGCCGGCTCGACCGTCGTCGGGTATCATTCCGGTGCCGTGCTAGGCGGGGAACTAGCGGTGCCCTGTACCTGCAATCCGCTCCAGCAGGGCTGAATTCCCTCCCGAGGTCTCCGTTCTCGCAGGCCGCCGCCTCGAGCGACGTTGAGGACCGGGTCCCGCGCAGCGGCGACTCGCGAACCGTGTCAGATCCGGAAGGAAGCAGCACTAAGCGATCTTCGTCGGGTGCCGCGGAACGGCCTGGTCCGAGCCGCTCGTCGTGGTGGGCGTGGGAACGTCCAGGTCGACGGAGGGTGCACGGCAACTCTCTCCGTTCGCGCGTGGTTCCAGGAGCGCCGTGACCCCGACGATCGCCCATCAGGCGCTGTACCGGCGCTGGCGAGCGCAGACCTTCTCCCAGATCGTGGGCCAGGAGGCCGTCGTCGAGACGCTGCGCAACGCCGTCCGGCTCGACCGCGTCTCCCACGCCATCCTCTTCGTCGGCCCGCGCGGGACCGGAAAGACGTCGCTGGCGAGGATCCTGGCCAAGGCGCTCAACTGCACGGACCTGCGCGATGGCGATCCGTGCGACGCCTGCGAGGCATGCGCTGCGATCCGCGAGGGCCGGGCCATGGATCTCGTCGAGATCGACGCCGCCTCCAACCGCGGCATCGACGCGATCCGGGAGCTGCGCGAGCGGATCCACTACGCGCCCGCGGACCTGCGGCGCAAGGTCTACATCCTGGACGAGGCCCATCAGATCACGAAGGACGCCTGGAACGCCCTGCTCAAGTCGCTCGAGGAGCCGCCCGAGTCGGTGGTCTTCATGTTCGCCTCGACCCACCCGCAGGAGTTCCCGCCCGCCATCCTGTCGCGGCTCCAGCGGTTCGACGTCCGCCGTCTGACGGTGCCCGAGATCGAGGGCAAGCTGACCCGGATCCTCGAGGCGGACGGACGGGACGCCGAGCCGGCAGCGCTCCATCTGATCGCCCGCCTGGCCGCCGGCGGCATGCGCGACGCCGAGTCGATGCTCGACCAGCTGCTGGCATCGGCCGGCGAGCGCCTTGACGAGCCCCGGGTCCGCGATCTGCTCGGGCTGGCCGAGTCGGATGCCATCGACGGCTTCGTCGACGCCCTCGTCGCGGGCGACGCCGCGGCCGGGATCGCGGTCCTCGACTCGCTCGACGAGCGCGGCCGGGACGCCCGCGTCTTCCTGGACCAGGTCGTCGAGGCGCTCCGTGCCGCGCTCGTCGCGGCCCTCGGGGGAGCCGGGCAGCATCCAGTGACCGGCCTGGCCGCGGCCGCGCGCCGCCTGGCTGCGATCGATCCCAATCGCGCCGGGACGGGCGGGCTTCGCCTCCAGCTCGAGCTGGCTCTGTTCGCGGATGCAGGCACGGGAGCCGGCGCCGCGGGGTCCTCCGAGATCGAGGGCCCCAGTCCGGTGGCGAGCGTCTCACCGGCCGCGACGTCCATGGCGGCGGACGCCACCGACCGCCGGCCGCCCGGGAGCCAGCCTGCGCACCAGCCGCGGGTAC
>JACDAV010000389.1 GCA_013695255.1 Chloroflexota bacterium | reverse complement strand
GCTCGGCGATGCGGCCGTCGTGGACAGCCGCGTCCTGCTGGCGCACCGCCTCGGCGCCGACGAGCGACGCTGGCCGGCCGCAGAGGACCGCTTCGCCTCGGACCTCCTGCTGCCGGAGCGGATCGCCGATCCGTGGCTCCGGGCACTGACGGTCGCGGCCCGCGAAGGGGCCGTTCCGGTGGTCCTCGGCGGCCACACCCTCGTGGGCCCGGGGCTGCCGCTGGCCCTGACGGGGGCGTGGTGAGCGAGCGCCGTGGGCTCGAGGCAGGCTTCCGTCGCGAGCCTCGGGAGCCGCTCGACGTGGGCAGCGAACCGACGCTCGTCGACCGCCTCCGCGCCGAGATCGCCGCGTCCGGGCCGCTCACGTTCGCCCGGTTCATGGAGCTCGCCCTCTACGAGCCGGGGCTCGGCTATTACCGGCGCGCCCGTTCAGGCCCGGGTGCCGCCGGTGCCGACTTCCTGACCGCCCCCGAGACCCATCCGATCTTCGGCCGGGCCGTGGCGCGCCAGGTGCACGAGGTCTGGGAGCGGCTCGGCAGGCCGGCAGAGCTCGTCGTCCGGGAGCACGGCGCGGGAACGGGCGCGCTCGCGGTCGGCATCCTCGACGGGCTGGCCGCGGAGCGATCGCCCCTCATCGATGCGGTCGTGATCGAGCCCGTCGAGATCGAGGCGGCGCGCCTGGCTGCGTTCGACGAGCGCCTGCGCCGGGCCGGCCACGCCCGCCGCCACCGCCCCGCGAGCCGGGAGCCGATCACCGGCGTCGTCCTCGCCAACGAGGTGCTCGACGCCCTGCCCGTCCATCGCGTCGAGTGGCGGGACGGACGGCTCCGGGAGGGGCTCGTGGACTGGCTCGACGGCCGGTTCATCGAGGTCCTCGCCCCGCCCACGACGCCGGCACTCGAGGAGCGCCTCCGGATCGAGGGCATCGAGCTCCGGGAGGGACAGCGAGCCGAGATCTGCCTGGCGCTGGACGGTTGGATGGCGGCGGCGTCTGCCGGTCTGGGGCGCGGGCTGCTGCTCCTGATCGACTACGGCCACCCGGCCTCGCAGCTGTACGGTCCGCGGCGGGCAGCCGGGACGCTGGCCGCGTACGTCAACCACCGGGTCCACGCGGATCCGTTCGTCAACGTCGGCCGGCAGGACGTGACCGCGCACGTCGACGTGACCGCGGTCGAACGAGCGGGCTCGGCGGCCGGCCTGGCTCCGGTCGGGATCACCAGCCAGGCGGAGTTTCTGGCCGGCCTCGGGATCGAGGCGCTGCTCCGCGAGGCTCAGTCCGACCCGCGCACCACCATGGAGGCGTACCTGGCCCTCCGGTCCGGGCTCATGCGCCTCCTCGACCCGGCGGCGACGGGCGGGTTCCAGGTGATGGGCTTCGCGCGCGACTTCCGCGTCGAGCCGCCGCTGCGGGGCTTTGCGTACCGGCTCGCGCGGACGCCGCCGCACGGACGGTGATGGGCGCACCCGAGAAGGCCGCCGATCCGAATGGCCGATCCAGGGCGCAGGGGAGCCCGCGGGGATCCGCCCGCTCGACCGCCAGGCGGTCGCAACAGCGACGATCGCGCGGCGACCGAGCCGGATCGTGCACGCTGGGGGCGACGGGCTCCGCCGCCGGACCGCGGATGGTCGCACGGCTGAGATCCCGTGGTCACCGACCGGGTGATGGCCACCCGCGGAAACCTGCCGCCCACGAGATTGATCTGCGCCGGCGGGCGCACCGACGGCAGACCGCCGATCCGAAGGGCGGTTGATCCGAGGGCAGCGGACGCCTGCCGGAAACCCGGCTGGTAAGATGGCGACGGCCCGCGGCTCGATCGATCGAGTGCCGTGCGCCCCGGGCTCCATGACCATCGGGACCGTTGTACTGGCTCGCGCCGCCCGGGGCGGCGAACCGCGCGGAGGTCGCTTGACCCCTCTCTGGTATGTCGTCGGGTTCGGGGTCGCGGGCGTGTCGTTCGTGTTCCTGACGATCGGGGCAGCGTGGCTGATCTCGCACCGGACGCGCGGCGACCAGCACAAGGGCCTGCCGTACGAGTCGGGCATCGATACCTATGGCGACACCCACGGGCGGTTCGGGCTGTCGTTCTACATCTATGCGCTGCTGTTCGTGGCCTTCGACATCGAGGTCATCTTCATCTACCTGTGGGCGATCGCCTTCCAGGACCTGCTCCTCGGTGGCTTCATCAGCATGCTGATCTTCGTCGCGATCCTGCTCCTGGGACTCGCGTACGCGTGGCGAAAAGGGGTGCTCAATTGGCGCTAGACGCGGAGGCCCAGGGCCTGGGCACGGGCCCCGCCGACGCCACCCAGATGGGGTCGGACCAGCCGGCCAACCGGCCGGGCGCGCTCGTCAGCCGCGAGCCCTCTGACCTGGCCGAGCCGATCGTCGTCCCGAACACGCTCTGGACGTCGACGGACCCGATGGCCTACGGCGGCGGCCGGCCGGCGGACATCACGCACCTGCGGGACTTCGAGGCGTCGGGCGGCGGTCGCCGCGACGACGCGCGCTGGTCCGGCCTGCTCGAGGTGATCCCGACCCGGGCGGACTACGTCCTCGACCTGATCCGGGCCAACAGCCTGTGGCCGCTCCTGTCCGGCCTCGCCTGCTGCGCGATCGAGATGATGTCCGCCGCGACGTCCAAGAACGACATGGACCGCTGGGGCATGTTCCCGTTCCGGGCGAGCCCACGCCAGGCGGACGTCCTGATCGTGGCCGGGACCCTGACCACGAAGATGGCCGGTCCGCTGGTCCGGTTGTGGGAGCAGATGCCGGAGCCGAAGTGGTGTGTCGCGATGGGCGACTGCACGTGCTCCGGTGGTCGCTACAAGCGGAGCTACTCGACGGTCGAGGGCATCGACCGGGTGATGCCCGTCGACGTCTACGTGCCCGGCTGCCCGCCGCGTCCGGAGGGCCTGATCTACGGCATGATGAAGCTCCAGCAGCTGATCAAGGACCGGCGCGGCCACTGGCCGGAGCGGGCCATCGGACCAACCGTGCCCGAGGGCATCTGAGCAATGGACCCCGTGTTCCGGCGACGCCTCGAGGCGCGCCTGGGATCGAAGCTGTCCGGCCCCGTCCGCCAGCGCCACGACACCACGGAGATCCGGATCGCCGCCGCGGACGTCACGGACGTCCTGCGCACGCTGCACGACGATCCCGAGTTCCGCTTCACCTTCCTGGCCGACCTCGCCGGCGTGGACACGGGGACCGTCATGCAGGTGGTCTATCACCTCTGGTCTGACGTGACGCCGGACTGGCTGCGGGTCATCGCCGACGGGCTGTCGCGGGACGATCCCCGCGTCCCGTCGGTGACATTCCTGTGGAAGGGCGCCGAGTGGCAGGAGCGCGAGGCCTACGACATGTTCGGCATCGTGTTCGAGGGCAACCGGGACCTGCGCCGGATCTACATGCCGCCGGACTACACCAGCTTCCCCCTGCGCAAGGACTTCTTCCTCGCGGACGACGCGGCGCGGTCGCCCGGCGCGGGCGTCCGGCACATGGAGCAGGTCCACGTCCCACGCGGCGCTCCACCGGCTTCCGCCGTGCGCCGGATTCCTGGCTGAGCGCGGATTGCCATGACCGCCACGAGCCGCCGGCCGCCGGCCGACGATCCGCGCGTCACGCTCGACGAGGAGCTGGGCGTCTTCGAACCGATCCCGCCCTACCCACCGCGGACGGAGCGCGAGGCGGAGTTCTACAGCCTCGGTGACGGCGAGATGTTCATCAACATGGGTCCCCAGCACCCGTCGACGCACGGCGTGCTCCGGGTCGTCATGAAGCTCGACGGCGAGAAGGTCGTGGATCTCGATCCGGTTCTCGGCTACCTGCACCGCGGCGTCGAGAAGCTGTGCGAGAACGCGGACTACCACCAGACGATCAGCCAGGTCGACCCACTCGAGTACGTCAGCTCGCTGTTCAACGAGTGGGCGCCGGTGATGGCCTACGAGCAGCTGCTCGACATCGAGGTTCCCCGCCGGGCCGAGTACATCCGGGTGCTCTCCGGCGAGCTCAACCGCATCTCGAGCCACGCCCTGTTCATGGGCTGGATGGCGTTGGACCTGGGCGGCCTGACGCCGATCCTCTGGTCGTTCATCGAGCGCGACGAGATCGTCGAGATGCTGGCCGCGCTGACCGGGCAGCGGATGCTGTTCAACTACTTCCGGATCGGCGGCGTGAACGGGGACCTGAACCACGACTTCATGAGCCGCCTCGGTGACTGGATGACCCGGGCGACCCAGCAGATCGAGTCGAACCTGACGCTGCTCAACGAGAACGAGATCTTCGTCCGCCGGATGCGCGGGCTGGGCACGATCGACAGCGAGACCGCGCTGCGGATGTGCTGGACGGGCCCCAACCTCCGAGCCACCGGCCTGCCGTTCGACGTCAGGCGCGCGCATCCCTACTCGGTCTACCCGGAGCTCGACTTCGACATCCCGACCCGGGCCGAGGGCGACTGCCTGGCCCGCTACCTCCTCCGGCTCGACGAGATCAAGCAGAGCCTTCGGATCATCGATCAGTGCCTCGACCGGATGCCGGACGGACCGATCATGGCCAAGCTGCCGCGCCTCCTGCGCCCCCGACCGGGCCGGGCCTACGCGGCCGTCGAGGGACCGCGCGGCCAGTACGCCGCCTACGCCATCAGCGACGGCACGGACCAGCCGTTCCGGCTCCGGATCCACGACCCGTCGTTCATCCACCTGCAGTCCGTCGGACTGCTCGTGCCGGGCCACCTGATCGCGGACACGATCGCGGTCATGGCGTCCCTCGACCCGATCATGGGCGGCGTCGACAAATGACGCGCATTGCACGCGCGGGCCGTCGGGCAGCACCCGGGGACCGTCGGGCATGACGTTCGTGGCGCGGACGTGGAACCGGCTGACCATTCCGGGGCGGGTCCTGCTGGGGCTGCTGCTGCTGGGCGGCCTGCTGACGGTGGGCCTGGCCCTGCTGATCATCTTCAGCGAGCCGATCCTCGAGCTGCTCGGAGCCAACCTGCCGCTCGTCCGCTTCGTGGCCGCGGCCACCGCCGTGCTGCTGATGACGATCCCGACGGCGTTCCTGATCATCTACATGGAGATGAAGATCATCGCCCTGATGAACCTGCGGGTGGGGCCGGACCGGGTCGGGCCGTTCGGCTCGCTCCTGTCCGTCGTGCACGGGCTCAAGGTGCTGATGAAGGAGGACTTCACGCCGACCGGCGCGGATGCCTCCGTGTTCACGCTCGCGCCGGTCGTGACCTACCTGGCCAGCGTCATGACCCTGCTCGTGATCCCGTTCGCGCCCGGCCTGTTCGGCCAGGACATGAACATCGCGCTGCTCTACTTCTTCGCCATCTCCGGGCTCGGCGTGGTTGGCCTGCTGATGGGCGGCTGGTCCAGCTTCAACAAGTACTCGCTGCTCGGCGGGCTTCGGTCCGCGGCCCAGGTGATCAGCTACGAGGTCCCGCTCGTGCTGTCAGTCGTGGGCCTGCTGATCCTGGCCGGGACGATGAGCCTGAACCAGCTGGTGCTCAACCAGGCCGGCTGGTTCACCGACTGGTACATCTGGCAGCAGCCGCTCGGCTTCCTGATCTTCTTCATCGCCGCCACGGCCGAGGCCAACCGCACGCCCTTCGACCTGACCGAGGCGGACTCGGAGATCGTGGCCGGCTTCGCGACCGAGTACTCCGGCATGCGCTTCGGCTTCTTCTTCTTCGCCGAGTACGTCAACGTGTTCATCGTCTCCGCCCTGACCGTCACCCTCTTCTTCGGCGGCTGGAACGCCCCGTTCCCGTTCCCCGACATCGGCCTCGCGCTCGACCCGGGATCGCTCGGCATCGCGCTGCTGATCCTGGTGGCGGTCGTGCCGCTCGTCGGCATCCTGATCCTCGCCCTGCCGTTCTACCTGCTGCGCAGCTCCATGCCGTTCTGGCAGGCGCTGATCATCGGCTTCGTCCTGTTCAACGTCGTGGCCGTGGCGGCGGTCCTCGGCTGGGCCTTCGTGAGCCTCGAGTGGGTCGCCGGGTTGCTCTGGTTTATGCTCAAGACCTACAGCTTCGTGTTCATCTTCGTGTGGATGCGCGGGACCCTGCCGCGAGTCCGGATCGACCAGCTGATGGGGTTCGCCTGGAAGTGGCTGCTGCCCGCGTCCCTGCTCAACCTGTTCGTCACCGCGGCGGCGGTCATCGTCGTCCGCGAGCTGCGAGGCTGAGATGAGCCTGATCCCCGGGCTCGGGCTGGCGAAGGGCATGGCGCTGACGCTGCGCCGGTTCTTCGAGCCCAAGGCGACGATCCGCTACCCGGAAGTGCCGGCGGACGTGTCGCCGAAGTTCCGGGGCCGGCTGCAGCTCCTGTACGACGAGTGGGGCACGCTCAAGTGCGAGACCTGCTTCCAGTGCGCGCAGGCCTGCCCGATCGAGTGCATCGACATGGGCGGCATCGACACCAAGGGCCGCTATCACGTCCACTGGGGGCCCCCGGAGCAGTACGCGGAACGGCGTGAGGAGTCCGCCCTTCGGCGCTCCGGGCGGACCGTGCCGGACCGGGCATACGAGCACTTCGAGGCGCTCGACCTGTCGCCGGTCGAGACGATCCTCGGGGACCATGACCACGACCCGAAGCGGATGCTGCAGATCCTCGAGGGAGTCCAGACGGTCTACGGGCATCTGCCGGTGGCCGCGCTCAAGCAGATCAGCTTCCGGACGGGCGCCGGGTACGCGCTGATCTACGGAACGGCCTCCTACTACGGGCACCTGCGCCTCGACCCGCCGGGGGACGCCGTCCAGCGCCAGGCCGGTGCCGCGGCGCGGCCGGACGAGGGCACCTACCTCGCCGGTCTGG
>JACDAV010000352.1 GCA_013695255.1 Chloroflexota bacterium | reverse complement strand
GCGGCTCGGGCGGGCGCCGATCCCACGGCGGCACCGGCGGGCGCCGGTTCAGGTTCCGGACGATCGACCGGCCGAGGGCGAGCGCATGCTCCTCGTCGAGCGCCTCGTGATCGGCCACCCCGGATCGACGGGTGTGCACCTCCGCCCCGCCCAGGTCCTCGGCGGAGACCTCCTCGCCGGTCGCTGCCTTCACGAGGGGCGGCCCGCCGAGGAAGATCGTGCCGGTCCCTCGGACGATCACCGTCTCGTCGCTCATCGCTGGCACGTAGGCACCTCCGGCGGTCGAGGAGCCCATCACGAGGGCGACCTGCGGGATGCCCAGCGCGGACAGCCGCGCCTGGTTGTAGAAGATCCGCCCGAAGTGCTCCCGGTCCGGAAACACGTCCGCCTGCAGCGGCAGGAACGCGCCCCCCGAATCCACGAGATAGACGCACGGCAGCCGGTTCTCGAGCGCGATCTCCTGGGCCCGGAGATGCTTCTTGACGGTCATCGGGTAGTAGGTCCCGCCCTTGACCGTCGCGTCGTTGGCGACGATCACGCACAGCGTGCCCTCGATCCGCCCGACCCCGGTCACGATGCCCGCCGCCGGCGCCTCGTCGTCGTAGAGCCCGTTCGCGGCCAGCGGGCTGAGCTCGAGGAAGGCCGAGCCCGGGTCGAGCAGCCGATCGATCCGCTCCCGGACCGGAAGCTTGCCGCGCTCGCGGTGACGGGCGATCGAGCGCTCGTCGCCGCCGGCGCCGCGTTCCGTCACGGTCGCCTGACGACCGCGCAGCTCGTCGACCAGGGCGCGCATCGCGTCGATGTTGGCCTGGACGTCCGCGCTGGCAGGATCGAGGCGCGTCCGCAGGAACGTCATGGCCGCCGATCATACGGCCGCCTCGAGCCAACGGGAACCGCACGGGCCGCCCGTTCGTCCGATGCACCATGCGCCTGCCGACCGCCTCACTGCTCGTGCTGGCCGCGTCCGCGATCGTGGCCGGCTGCGGGCTGCTCCCCGGCCTCGACCCACCCTCCTCGGGTCCGCTCGTCACGGTCGAGACTCGCGGCGGCCACTGCCGCGTGGGACCGTGCGGCGGGACGGTCGTCATCGAGCGCGACGGCCGCGTCCACGCGACGGCGCCGGAGCCGGCCGAGCTCGGGACGCTGCCCGACCACCTCCGCCGCGGTCTCGAGCAGGCGGTCCGGTCGGCGGACTTCGCCCGGCTTCGTGCCCGCCCGTTCACGGGCGAGTGCCCCGTCAACTTCGACGGCCAGGAGCAGGTCTACACGTTCACGACCGCATCGGGGCCGGTCCGCCTCGCGTCGTGCGAGGTCGAGATCGACCCATCCGACCCGCTGTTCGTCGCGGTCCAGGGCGCGCTCGAGGCGCTCCCGCAGCGTCTCTGACGACGCGCGAGCCGGCCCCGGCTCAGGGGCGCTCGCCGGATGCGCCAAGCGGCACCGTCGCGGCGAGCGACACGGCGCCGACGACGAGGACGGCGGCCAGGACCATCCCACCCCAGGTCAACGCCCCGCCGGTGCACCCGAAGGCGACCGCCCCGTCCGGCCCGCCCAGCATCGGCGACTGGTGGCTCACGGGCGCGGACTCGTAGGCGAGGCCGCCCGGCGTCTCGCGCCCGATCCAGCAGCGTTCCTCGGCGGTTCCGAGCAGGCCGGCCCACCCACCGACCACCAGGGCAACGAGGACGGCGCAAAGCAGCGCTCCCGACCGGCTGACCGGTGGCCGGTCCCCGGGGTGAGCGGCCCGGGCGCGTGCGAATCCGGCGATCACGACCAGCCCGAGGACGCCGAGGATGCCGGTCAACCGCACGATCGCGACCGCGCCGACGGCTCCGACGATCACCGCCAGCGCGAGCCGGCCCGGTGCCCACCTGACCGTCCGCGCGCCGGTGCGCGGCTCGCTTGCCGCGGCGAAGAAGCCCAGGGCCGGGGCAAGGAAGACGAGCGTGACTCCGGCGAAGGAGACGATGGACTGCAGGAGGGAGAGCATCCCGGCCGCGACCAGGATCGGCCGGGCGCCGCGCACCGCCCCGACGAGGCCCAGCAGGCCCGGAACGCCGAGCAGCAGCCCGGTGGCGAGGGCACGCTCGACCTCCTCCGGCGGGCCCGGCGCTGCCCGCGGGATGAGGATGGCGAACGCGCCGGCCATCGCCAGGCTGAGGGCCGCCGCCAGGTAACCCGCGCGCCGGCTGGAAGGGCTCATCGCCGGACTTCTCCGTGCTACTGTGGTATAGCAAGTTATGACCACCGAACCCGCTACTGTCAAGGCGCAAGAAACCGGAGGCGACGTCGCTGGCTCGGAGCGCGCCGAGCGGATCAGGCTGCGCCTGGCCAACGCCTGGGGCGAGATGGGCGCCTCCTGGGGCGTCGCGCCGGCCATCGCCCGGGTGCACGCCTACCTGATGACCCGCCAGGCGCCGCTGACCGAGCGGGAGGTCCGCGAGGCGCTCGGGCTCTCACACCGGGCCGCCAGCCTGGCCCTCGCCGAGGCGGAGGAGTGGGGCATCGTCGAGCGCGTCGCCGAGCCGCGGCGGGTCGGCCGGCGCGGCCCTGCCGGGACCGCGTACTCGGCCGTGGGGGACCACTGGCGCTGGTTCGGGCGGGTGGTGGCGGAGCGCAAGACCCGCGAGGGCGACCCGATCATCGCGGTGCTCGAGCGCACGGCCGGCGAGGCCGCGGCGGAAGCGGCCGCACATCCAGACGATGACGACCTGACCGCCCTGCGTGACTGGCTCGCGACGTTCCTCGTCTTCGTGCGGCTGTTCGACCGGGCGATCGGCCTCGTGCCGCAGCTCGAGCCGCGCGAGCTCGAGCGCGGGCTTCGGCTGCTCGGCCAGGTCCCGGACGAGACCGTCCTGCGGCTCGTCCATCTGCTCGACGGGCTCGACGAGGGCGACATCATCGACCTGGTCGACGCGCTCAGCCGGTTGTCGCCCAGTGCGGCGCGGCGGGCAACCAAGCTGATGTCGGGGGTCGTCCGGACGGTGGCCCGCTGAGGCTGGCCCGACCGCGCGGGCCCGGGCTTCAGCGCCGGTCTGGCCGCAGCCGGGGGCCTAGGTGGCACGTCGTGCGTCGGTGGCACGTCGTGCGATAATCCACGCGCGAAGGACGGTCCGGCGCGCTCGAACGGGCGACGACCCCGCGGCCAGCTCGGCCGGCGACCGATCCCGCGTGCGAACCCGGAGTACCAGCC
>JACDAV010000319.1 GCA_013695255.1 Chloroflexota bacterium | reverse complement strand
TGCTCTACTTCTACCCGACGGACGACACCCCGGGCTGCTCGACGGAGGCCTGCGAGTTTCGCGATGCGCACGACGACATTCGCGGTCGCCAGGCGGACGTCTGGGGCGTCAGCCCGCAGGGCGCCGGTAGCAAGCGGGCGTTCCGCGAGAAGTTCGGGCTGCCCTTCACGCTCCTCGCCGACGAGGCGCACGCTGCCGCCGATGCCTACGGCGCGTGGGTCGAGAAGCACAACCACGGCAAGACCTACTGGGGGACGGCACGCACGACGTTCCTCGTCGATCCCGACGGCCGCATCGCGCGCACCTGGCCCAGGGTCAAGCCGGAGGGACATGCGGCCGAGGTCCTGCAGGCGCTCGACGAGGAGCGAGCCGCGCGGGGGACATGACGGATCCGCAGGCGGACGCGGTGCCGCCCGAGGCCGCCACGTCAGACGCCGCCACGTCCCACCCGGCCGCCGCCGACGCCCCTGCCCAGACCGCCCACGCGTGGCGACCCGGCCGCTTCATGGTCATCACGGCGCACCCGGATGACGCCGAGTTCGGGCCGGCCGCCACCGCCGCCAGTTGGGTCGACCAGGGCAGCGTCGGCTGGCTCGTCTGCTGCACCAGCGGCGACCAGGGCGGCGAGGACCCGGAGCAGGATCCGCTGGAGCTGGCGGCGCTCCGCGAGCGCGAGCAGCGCGCCGCGGCGGAGATCATCGGCTACGCGGGTGTCACGTTCCTCCACCAGCCGGACGGCGCGCTCGAGAACACCCTCGCGCTCCGGGAGCTCCTCGTCCGCGAGATCCGCTCCTTCCGTCCGGATGCCGTCCTGGCCACGGATCCGGAGGTCCTCTTCTACGGCGACGGAGGCGTGAACCACAGCGACCACCGGGCGGCCGGGATGGCCGCCGTCGACGCCGTCTATCCGGCGGCCAGGAACCCGATGGCGTTCCCTTGGCTCACCCGCGAGGGGCTCGCCAAGCACGTCGTCCGGCGGCTCTACCTGTTCTGGTCGAACCAGCCCACGGCGCGCATCGACGTGACCGCGACGATCGACCGCAAGATCGCCGCCCTTCGAGCCCACGAGAGCCAGCTCCGCGATCCCGAACGAGTGGAGCGATGGATCCGCGGCTGGGCCGAGGACGAGGGCAAGGCGATCGGGTCGACCGCGGCCGAGGCCCTGCGCGTGATCGTCATCGAGGACGACGAGTCGGAGGGGCCGGCCGGGCCCGAGGTCGAGTCGGCCGAGGGCGCCGCTGCCGCAGCCGAGAGCGGGGTGGAGGCATTCGACGAGCGCGCCGCGTCGCCGGCCGGCTCAGGCGCCGGCGAGCAGTAGCGGCCGCACCCGAGCCCACTCGTTCCAGAGCTCCGGGAGCGCGTCGGCGCGCCGCCCGAGCAGGCTCACCAGCTCGCCGAGCGTCAGGCCGCCGGCGGCACCCGCGAGGTACTGGTCCGCGGCCACCTCGACCTGCGCGAAGAGCTCGCGCATCTCCGCCTCGGACGGCCAGTGGCGCATGCGCATGGGATCGAGCCCGGCGTAGCCGATCGCCAGCGACAGATCGCCTTGGCTGGGGATCCGGTCGTCGAGCCACCCGCCCAGCCCGTCGAACCGGTAGCCGAGCGAGGAGAGGGCCGCCACGATGTCCCGGCTCTGCCCGAGGCTGAAGGCGCCCCAGAACGAGTGAACGAGCGGGAACGTCAGCACCGCTGCCTCGATCGAGCGGGCAAGGATCGCATCGATCAGCCCGCCGATCGCACGCTGCCAGTGCGTTCGCCCTGCCGGGTCGTCGCCGGCCAGCCCCTCCACGATCCTGCTCATCGCCGCTCGATCGCCGCGAAGGACGCGCAGGATCGCCGGCTCGCCGGGTCCGGCCGCGGAGAGGGCGGCCTCGAGTGCGGAGGCATCGTCGCTTTCCCGGCGGTCGGGCAGGCCGACGCTCCCGACCGACGGCTGCGCCGCCCACGGCCCGTTGCGGGCTGGATCCCGATCAGCGGCCCCGTGGCAATCGGCCAGCTCCTGACGGGCGGCGACACACGTCGCATCCGCGGTCTCCGCCGAGATGCGCGCCGTGTCCGCCTCGACCGTCAGTCGCTGGATCGCCGGCCTGAGCGACGCGGCAGCCGCCTCTCCGCGTTGGCCGGAGGCGGCCGCATCGCGGGCCGCCTGGTCGATCCGGTTGACCTCGTCGAGCCAGTGACTGGCAGCGGCCTCGAGGGCTTCCGCGGAGACGGCTCCTGCCCGCGCTTCGCGGAACCGTTCCTGGGCAGCGTCCTTCGCCGTCCGGATCGCCCGGGGATCCGCGACGAGGCTGGCCTGTTCCGCGACCGCAAGCTGCTCGTCGTGCGCCCGCTGCGCCGCCCGAAGCGCCGAGTGGGCCACGTCCGCCCGCTCGCGTGCCCGCCTGGCGACGGCGCATCGCTCGTCCGCCACGCGACGAACCTCGGTGCAGGCGTCGTC
>JACDAV010000313.1 GCA_013695255.1 Chloroflexota bacterium | reverse complement strand
GCCGTCCCCAGCGCGAGCGCGACCGCGCCGACCGCCGGCGCAGCGGCGCCACCCGGTCGCCAGCCGAGCGCCACCCACGCGAGCGCCAGCAGCAACACCGCTTGCACCACCTCGATCGCCAGCACGGCCAGGATCTTGGCCGCGACCACCGCGCCCCGGGGCAGGGGAGCGCCACCGAGCCGCTTCAGGACCCCGTAGTGGCGCTCATAGGCGGTCGCGATCCCGAGGTTGACGAACGACGCTGCGATCACCCCGAGGGCGAGCGTGCCGGGCAGAAGCCGATCGACCGGCCGCCCGCCGAGGTCGAGGACGCCGACCGTGGAGAAGAACACGAGCACCGCGGCCGGCACGACGAGCATCACCAGCAGGTTCTCGCCGCGTCGTGCAGCGAGCCGGAGCTCGAACCGGGTCAGCGCGAGGACTGCCCGGGACGCCGGCGCCGGCCGGCTCATCTCTGCACCTGCGCGGCGCCGGCCGCCGTCAAATCGCCGGTCAGCTCGAGGTAGCGCGCCTCGAGCCCGCCCGATCCGGTCCGGAGCTCGGCGATCAGGGCGCCCTCGACGGCCGCCCACGCCGTGACCGCGGCGATGAGCTCCGGGACCGGTGCCTGGCCCTGCACGAGGATGGCCGCGGGGTCGCCGGCGGCGGATGCCACGGCCGCCATCGGCCAGCGGGCGGCAAGGGCGCGGCCGATCGCGGCGGGATCGACCGGTCGAGCGAACCGGATCTCGAGGGCGTCCTGGCCGGCCGCCACCTCGGCCGGCGAACCGGATGCCGCGATCCGGCCACCGTGGAGGATCGCCACCCGGTCGGCGAGCCGTTCCACGTCGTCGAGATCGTGCGTCGTGAGCAGGATCGTCACGCCCTCGGTCCGCAGCCCGGCGAGCAGGGCCCGGGTCGACGCCCTGGCCGCGGGATCCATGCCCGAGGTCGGCTCGTCCAGGAACAGCACCTCCGGCCGGCCGACCAGCGCGAGCGCGAGCGCCAGTCGCTGCCGCTCTCCGCCGGACAGCCGCCGGTACCGCGTCCGTGCGACGGTCCGCAGCCCCACCAGCTCGAGCAGCTCGTCCACGCCCCAGGGCGTCTCGTGGAACTGCCCGTAGAGCGCGATCGCCTCCGCCGGCGTCACCCGCGGGTCCACCCCGCCGCCCTGGAGCATCAGCCCGATCCGCGCCCGCCAGGCCGGGCCCGCCCCGGCCGGATCGACGCCGAGCACGGCCACCTCGCCAGTGTCCGCAGTGCGGTAGCCCTCGAGGATCTCGACCAGCGTCGTCTTGCCGGCGCCGTTCGGTCCGAGGAGCGCGACCAGCTCACCCGGCCGGACCGCCAGGTCCACGCCGTCGAGCACCGGCCGCCCGCCGTAGGCCTTCGCCACGCCCCGGGCCCGGATGACGGACCCGGCCGCCGTCACGGGGCGATCATCGCGTACTGTCGCTCGAAGTCGCGTTCCACGAGCTCGCCGATCTGGATCGACCGGAGCACCCCGTCGCGGTCGACGAAGTAGGTCTGCGGTCGTGCCGCCACCTGCCAGGACCTGACGATCACCTCGTCGGGGTCCACGACCGTCGGCCAGTCGGCCCCCATCTCGCGCACGAAGTCGCGGGCCGGCTCGGGCGGGTCGTCCATGAGCACGCCCACGATCACGAGTCCCTCGGCGGCATGCTCGGCGAGCTTCCGCTTGAAGAGCGGGAACTCATCCCGGCACGGGATGCACGACGGGCCCCAGAAGTTGACCAGGACCGGCCTGCCGCGCAGGTCCGCGAGGCGGAACGGCTGGCCGTCGAGCGTGGTGCCGGCGACATCGGGTACCGGCTGCCCCCGCTCTATCCGGCTGGGGCCGCAGGCGGCGACCGGGACCAGGAGCACCATCAGCGCGATGAGGGCGAACCGTGGTGCGTTCGTGCTGGAGTCCCGGTCCTACTGGACCGTGATCGTGCCCGTCATGTTCGGGTGGACCGAGCACATGAACTGGTAGGTGCCGGCCTCGACGCCGGTGACCTCGTAGACGCGTGCTTCCGGCCCCGGAAAGACGTCGCCATCGAAGGCCTTGCTGCCGTCCTCGGCGATGATGTCGACGTCATGCGGCGTGCCCTGGTCGCGGTTGTCGAACACGAGCGAGAAGTCGCCCGCCGGCGCCGTCACCTCGGCGGTCGTGAACTTGACCCCCTCGGCCACCACCGTCGCGTCGCCGGCCGGGAGCGAGCTGCCCGGCTCGCCCGACCCCGCGGGCGCCGAACCGCCGGGCTCGCTCGAGCCGCCCGAACCACCGGATGCGCTGGGCTCCCCGGGACCACCGGCGACGGTGCCGCTGCCGCGTGGTGGGACCAGACCCGTGTCCAGCACGAAGGCCAGGGCCACCAGGAATGCGCCCACCCACAGCAGGCGTCGCGGCCAGCGCGGCGGGGCGATGTTCTCGAGATGCCCGGTCGCGTCCGCCTCGACGACCTTGACGTACTCCCGGCGGGCGTCGACGAGCCAGCCCAGCAGCGTCGCCACGGTCAGCAGGATCCCGACCACGAGCAGCCAGCCACCGAACACGAGCCCGAAGAACACCACGCCCAGGCCGAGCGCGGCGAGGATCGGCCGGAACGACGGCCCGGGCATGTGGACGCCGGGCGGCGGCGATCCGTGGCTGACGGTCAGCGCGGTCGTGTGGCGGTCGCCGAGGTTGTCGTAGTCGCGCAGCGCCTCGCGTCCCCAGACGAGGAGGGTCAGGGCCAGGATCGCGACGCCGATCCAGAGCGCCACCCCGCCGACGACGAGCCCCCAGAACACCAGGAACGCGCCGGCGGCGACGAGGATCGGCGCCGCCGAGCCGCCGGGCATGTGCACATGGGCCGGGGCGACGGGCGCCCGGCGGACCTTCCCGCGACGGGTCGGGCCGGCGGTCGCGAAGCGCCGGACGAGCAGGATCAGCCAGATCACGATCACGACCAGCAGCCCGACCGGGATCAGCGAGATCAGCGCCTCCCAGTCGGGGATGACGAACTGGGAGGTGAGGTCGAGGAACGAGTTCCAGAGCTGCTCGAGCACGGTCCGCGGTTCGCGCGCTAGTCGTTCGGGGCGCCGGCGGTCAGCACGTACGCCATGAGGGCCATCGCGATGCCCAGGGCGCCGAGCAGGACCGTGCCGGACCAGTCGAGGTGGCCGCCGAAGACCAGCGGCGCGCCGTAGTAGATCACAGCGATGAGCACGAACAGGAGGCCGACCGCGATCGCGTAGCTGGGGCGGCGCAGCGGATGCACCTGGCCTGGCTTCCGGTTCACGGGCTTACCTCCGGTCCGGGCGCTACAGGATGTAGAGCGTCGCGAAGAGCGCGATCCAGACGACGTCGACGAAGTGCCAGTAGAGCGAGGTCGCCTCGACCGCATCGTGATGACGGCTGCTGAACTGGCCGGCGAGGCCGCGGTACAGGACCACGGACAGCATCACGACCCCGGCGAAGACGTGCGCACCATGGAAGCCGGTCAGCGTGTAGTAGGTCGTCCCGAACGTTCCGGCATCGAGCGTGACGCCCTCCGAGTAGAGAAGGCCGTAGTCGGTCGCCTGCATGATCAGGAAGACGACGCCGAGCACGACCGTCACCGCGATGTTGCGGACCAGGCCGGTGCGATCGTTCCGGCGGATCGCCCACACGCCCAGCTGGCAGGTGAGCGAGCTGACGATCAGCAGCACCGTGGCCGGACCGACGAGCGGCAGGATCTCGAGGTGGAACTGCTCGCCGCCCGTGCCCTCGCGGAAGGGAGGCCAGGGGGTCGTGTTGGCCCGGACGTTGAAGTAGGCGGCGAACAGCCCAGCGAAGAACATCACCTCGGAGGTGAGGAACAGGATCATGCCCAGGATCGGGTTGCTGATCCCGCCCCGGGCGTCGTGGGCCAGCCCGGCGACCGGACTGTCCTCGGTCGTGAGGGAGCGGGTCTCGGTGGTCATCGGGCGTCCTTCAGTGCCCGGCCGGGAGATGCTGCGTCCGGTCCGGCCCCGGCCTGCCGCCGGTGGGGCTCGTCCGGCCGTGGCGGAGGTCGAACAGGGGCCGCTCCGAGCGAACCTCCGGCAGGTGGTCGAAGTTGTACGGCGGCGGCGGCGAGCTGGTCGCCCACTCGAGGGTGTTGGCCTCCCACGGGTCGTCGCCGGCGATGGCGCCGCTGCGCAGCGAGATGAACACGTTCCACAGGAAGGGCAGGAGGCTGGCTGCGATGAGGAAGCCGCCGATCGTGGCCGCCACGTTGAGGTCCGTCCAGCCTGCCGCCGCGTCGTAGTCGGCGATCCGGCGCGGCATGCCGGCCAGGCCCAGCATGTGCATCGGGAAGAAGGTCAGGTTGAAGCCGATGAACATGATCACGAACTGGACCTTGCCGAGGCCCTCGCTCAGCATCCGGCCCGTCATCTTGGGGAACCAGTAGTAGACGCCCGCGAAGAGGCCGAAGACGGACCCACCGAACAGGACGTAATGGAGGTGAGCGACGACCCAGTACGTGTCCTGGATGGCGAAGTCGATCGGAACGGAGGCGGCGAACGCCCCGTTGATCCCGCCGATCAGGAACATCGAGAGGAAGCCGACCGCGAACAGCAGCGGCGTCGCCAGCCGGATCTGACCGCGCCACATGGTGAAGATCCAGTTGAACATCTTGACCCCGGTCGGGACCGCGATCAGGAACGTCATCAGGCTGAAGAACGGCAGGTAGACGGAGCCGGTGGTGAACATGTGGTGCGCCCAGACGGAGAAGCCGAGCGCCCCGATGCCGGCGGTCGCGAAGACGAAGGCCTTGTAGCCGAAGAGCGGCTTGCGGGAAAAGACCGGCAGGATCTCGCTGATCATGCCCATCGCCGGCAGGACCATGACGTAGACCGCCGGATGCGAGTAGAACCAGAAGATGTTCTGGTAGAGGATCGGGTCGCCGCCAGAAGCCGGGTCGAAGAACGCCCCGCCGTAGTTGCGGTCGATGAACAGCATGATCAGCGCGCTCGTGATCACCGGCGTGGCCATCACCACGAGGACGCTCGTGACGATCATCGTCCAGGTGAGAAGCGGCA
>JACDAV010000310.1 GCA_013695255.1 Chloroflexota bacterium | reverse complement strand
GTGCCGGCCGCGGGGCGACCGGTCCGACGCGCGCCGCCACCGCGGGCCGGTCGGGCAAGCGCCTCCGGGTTCGCAGGGCCGCCCTCGAGCCGCCGCCCGATCGGGTCGCCGTCGGGCAGTGGAACATGCGCCCCGCAGGCGAGGCAGAGCGCTCCGTCGCCCTTGCGCGCCACGGGTCCGCCGTCCGCGTCATGAACCGCGCCGACGGGCTCGAAATTGGTCGTGTAGTCGCACTTCGGGTAGCTCGAGCACCCCCAGAAGACGTTTCCCGTGCGCCGTGCGCGACGCGGCACCAGGTGGCCGTCGCCGTTCTTCGGGCAGGGCACCTCGAACGGCAGCGGCTCCGGCGGCGGCGGGCCCTCCTTGCGGATGTAGTCGCACTCGGGGTAGCGGGAGCAGCCGACGAAGGGGCCGAAGCGGCCGCGCTTCGCGACGAGCGTCCCCTCGGCGCACTTCGGACAGGTTTCGCCCTCGCCCTCCTGCGGCGGAGGCTCCTCGCCGGGCAGCGGCCGGGTCTCCTTGTGGTCCGGATACGTGGAGCAGGCCAGGAAGCGCCCGTTCCGCCCGAGGCGGATGACCATCGGGTGGCCCTCGGAGCAGACCTCGTCCGTCTCCTCCGTGGTGAAATCCTTGCGCTTCAGCTCCCGGCGCTTCTCGTCGACCCGATCGCGCAGCGGTCCGTAGAACTCCCGCAGGAGCGGCACCCAGGCCCGTTCGCCACGCGCGACCTCGTCGAGCTCCTCCTCCATCCGGGCGGTGAAGGCGACATCGACGTAGTCGCCGAAGTGCTCGACCAGCAGGTCCGTGACGATCTCGCCGATCAGCTCCGGCCGCAGGCGCCGGTCCTCGATCCGCACGTAGCCGCGGTCAAGGATCGTGGAGATCGTTGCCGCGTACGTCGACGGGCGCCCGATCCCGTGCTCCTCGAGCGCCTTGATCAGCGTCGCCTCCGTGAAGCGGGGCGGCGGCTCCGTGAAGTGCTGGGTCCGCTCGACCTCGCGCACCTCCGTCTCGTCGCGCTCGGCGAGCCCGGGCAGCCGGCGCTCCTGCTCGTCGTCCAGACCGTCGTCGCGGCCCTCCGTGTAGACCGCGGAGAAGCCGTCGAACAGCGTCCGCGTCGCGCTCGCCCGCAGCTCGTAAGGCGCGGCCTCGAGCTCGACCGTGGTGGTCTCGAGCTCCTTCGACGCCATCTGGGAGGCGATCGCCCGCTGCCAGATCAGCCGGTAGAGCCGCAGCTCCTCCGGCTTCAGGTGGCCGGCCATCGAGTCCGGATCGTGCCCGAAGCTCGTCGGACGGATCGACTCGTGCGCCTCCTGGGCGCCCTTCGCCTTGGTCTTGTAGACCCGACCCCGGGGCATGGTGTAGCGATCGCCGAAGCGCCTGCCGATCACCTCGCGCGCCTCGCCCATCGCGACACCGGCCATCGCCGTGGAGTCCGTCCGCATGTAGGTGATGAGGCCGACGTGCCCGTCCGGCGTGTCGACGCCCTCGTAGAGCCGCTGGGCGATCGACATCGTGCGCTTCGGGCTGAAGCTGAGCTTGCGACTGGCCTCCTGCTGGAGGGTCGAGGTGGTGAACGGCGGTGCCGGGTTGCGCTTGGTCGATCGCGTGCCGACGCTGCGCACGACGGGCCGGCGGTCGCGCAGCGCCGCCGCGTGCCGCTCCGCCGTCTCGCCGTCCGCGACGTCGATCGGCTGGCCGTCGATCCGCACGAGCTCGGCGACGAACGTCTCGCCGCGCTCCGTGGCGAGGGTCGCCTGGAGCGTCCAGTACTCGCGGGCGACGAAGGCGTTGATCGCCCGTTCGCGCTCGACGACCAGCCGCGCGGCGACCGACTGGACCCGACCCGCTGACAGGCCGCCGCGCACCTTCCGCGACAGGAGCGGGCTCAGCGTGTAGCCCACCAGCCGGTCGACGATCCGGCGGGTCTGCTGCGCATCGACGAGATTCGTGTCGATGTCGCGCGGATGGTCGAAGGCGTCGCGAATGGCGCGCTCCGTGATCTCGTTGAAGGTGACCCGGCGGGTCTTCTCCGGCGGCACGTGGGCCGCCTCGGCGACGTGCCAGGCGATGGCCTCACCCTCGCGGTCGAGGTCCGTGGCGAGGTAGACCGTGTCCGCGCGCTTCGCCTCGCGGGCGATCGTGTCGACCTGCTTGCGGCGGTCGTCGCTGACCACGTACTCCGGCTCGAAGTCGTGGTCGACGTCGACCCCGAACTTGCCCTTGCCGGGGTTGTCCGGCAGGTCGCGGACGTGGCCGTACGAGGCGAACACGCGGTAGTCGTCGCCGAGATAGCGCTCGATCGTCCGGGCCTTGGCAGGCGATTCCACGATCACGAGGTGCCTGGGCATCGGCGGAGTCTAGCACCGGCCCCTTCGCGCTCAGTTACCTGGCCACATCCCAATGCAGGCGCCCACCGCCCGCTCATCGAGGCCGCCGGGAGCCCACGCGATCACGGCCGGCGGGAGTCCGAGGGCACGTCGGCCGCCCTCGAGGCCAGGAGGCCCGCGGGCCGGTACCGCCCGTAGGCGTCGACCACGAGACCGCGGCCCTCCAACAGCGTCAGGGCCGTCAGGACAGCTGCGACCGGCAGACCCGTCGCCGCGACGAGCTCGTCGACCGTGGTCCGCCCCGCCAGCAGCTCGCCAGCGATCCGGCGCGGCACCTCACCGAGCTCGACCGTGGCCGCGGCCACCGAGCGTGGAACCACGCCGTCGCCCGTGATGCCGGCCGGGACGAGGTTCAGGTCCTCGAGGAGCTGCGGGATGCCCGCGACGATCCTCGCCAGACCGGGCACGTCCCTGAGCAGAGACAGGCACCCGGCGCTCGTCGGCCGATCGATCGGTCCGGGAACGACAAAGCACTCGCGTCCCTGCTCGAGCGCCCAGTGCGCCGTGACGAGCGCGCCGCTCCTGGCGCCCGCCTCGACCACGACGGTCGCCTCCGACAGACCGCTGATGATCCTGTTCCGGCGCGGGAAAGTGCCGCGGGTCGGCTCGACGTTCGGGGGGAGCTCCGACACGACGGCACCGCCGCCCGCGACGATGGCGTCCACCAGCCGGCGGTGCGACTTCGGGAAGAGTCGGTCGTGCCCGCCGCCGAGCACCGCCACGGTCACGCCGCCCTCGGCAAGGCACGCCGCGTGCGCCGCTCCGTCGATCCCGACCGCGAGACCCGACACGACGGCGGCACCGGCACGGGTGACCGCGCCCGCGATCCGGGCGGCCACGAGGCGCCCGGCTTCGGACGGTCGGCGCGTGCCGACGACCGCGACCGCCCGCGACGTCGCCAGGGCACCACGGGTGCCCCGCAGGAACAGCACGTGCGGCGGCAGCTCGATGTCGCGCAGACGGGCCGGGTAGTCCGCATCCTCGAGCGTGACCAGCGTCACCCTCGAGCGCTCAAGCTCCTCGAGCACCGTGTCCGCGCTGCGGGCCGACGACACGATCGCCCGCACGACCGCGATGGGCGCCTGGCGCTCGGCGGACCGGGCAGCCGCGTTCAAAGTCGCCTCGTCGCCCGCAGACGCGGCCTCCACGACGGCTCGAGCGGAGCCGAGGGCGGCGACCATTCGCCCGAGCGTGATCGGCCCCAACCCGTCGACGCTGACCAGGACCGCGAGCGCCTCCCGCTCGGTCAGGCCGCCGGACGGCGCGCGGTTCGGGAATGTCGGCAGGGGTCCGGCCGGGGGCGCCACGGGACCGGGCCCGAGGGGCCCGGCGCGGCCGACGCCCAGCATCAGCTGACCATCCGCTGCGCGAGCCGGCTGGCCGGCGGTCGATAGCGCGCGGCTTCCTCGAGGTGGACCGGGGCCACCGCGTCCACGCCGGCCAGGTCCGCGATCGTCCGCGCCACACGGATCAGCCGCTCCGTGCCCCGTCCCGACAGGCGTTCCAGCTCCGCCAGCTCGACGGCGCGGCTCTCCCCGATCCGGTCCATCCGGGCTACCGCTCGGAGCCCGCGTCCGCGCGAGCGGGCGTTCAGGAGGCCCGGCGACCTCGCAGCCTGCCGTGCCCGTGCCCCGGCGATGCGCCCGGCGACGACGTCGGACGCCTCCGGCGTCGCTCCCGTCACCAGGGCCGCAGCGGGCACTCGGGGCATCGTCGCCCAGATGTCGATGCGGTCCCGGAGCGGGCCGGAGACGCGGGCGGCGTACCGGTCCGCGACGCCGTCCGGGCAGTGGCAGTCCGGCGTGCCCGCGAAGCCGCAGGGACACGGGTTCATCGCCGCCACCAGCTGGAACCTGGCCGGAAAGATCGTCGCCCGTCCGACGCGCGCGATCGCGACGCGGCCCTCCTCGAGTGGCTGTCGGAGAGCCTCGAGCACGTCGCGCCCGAACTCCGGCAGCTCGTCCAGAAACAGCACGCCACCGTCGGCGAGCGTCACCTCGCCGGGCGACAGCCGCGGACCGCCACCGACCATGGCCGCATACGAGAGCGTGTGATGGGGCGCCCGGAACGGCGGCCGCCGGACGAGCATCCGGAGCGGTCCATCGCCGGACACCGAAGCGATCACGGTCGCCGTCAGCGCCGCATCGTCGCCAAGGGGTGGCAGCAGCCCCGG
>JACDAV010000282.1 GCA_013695255.1 Chloroflexota bacterium | reverse complement strand
CATCGCGCAGGAGCTCGCTCCGCAGGCGGCGGCGCGCGGCGCGACCGTGATCGACAACTCCAGCGCCTGGCGGATGGACGACGACGTCCCGCTCGTCGTCAGCCAGGTGAATGCTGACGACCTCGAGGGGCACGAGGGCATCGTCGCCAACCCGAACTGCTCGACGATGCAGCTCGCCCCGGTGCTCATGGCGCTGCGCGACTCGGTCGGGATCGAGCGGGTCGTCGTCGATACGTACCAGTCCGTCTCGGGAACCGGGGCGGACGCGCTGGCCGAGCTCGAGCAACAGGTCCGGGCCCACGTCGCCGGCGAGCCCAAGCGGGCGAGCGTCTACCCGCACCCGATCGCCTTCAACGCCCTGCCGGAGATCGACGTCTTCCTGCCCAGCGGCTACACCAGGGAGGAGTGGAAGGTCGTCACGGAGAGCCGAAAGATCCTCCACCTGCCGGAGTTGCGCATCTCCTGCACCGCTGTCCGGATCCCGGTCTTCGTCAGCCACTCTGAGGCCGTCCACGTCGAGACCACCGAGCCGCTGACGCCAGACCGCGCTCGCCAGCTGTTCGGTGGCGTGCCCGGCGTCCTGGTCCAGGACGATCCGGCGTCCCATGCCTACCCGCTCGCGACGGAGGCCGCCGGACACGACGAGATCTTCGTCGGGCGCGTCCGGCAGGACCTCTCGATCCCCGATGGTCGCGGAATCGCCTTCTGGGTCGTGAGCGACAACCTGCGCAAGGGCGCGGCCACCAACGCGGTCGAGATCGCCGAGGCGCTGGTGGAGCGCGACTGGGTCCGGGCCGCGTCGCGACGCGAGCCGGCCCGTACGGCCGCCGGCGTGCCTTCGTGACCCACGCCGAGCGCCGCGCGGCGCTCGAGGCGATCGCCGCCGAGGTCCGGGTCTGCACCCGCTGTCGCCTGCATCAGTCGCGCACCAACGCGGTGCCCGGTGAGGGCCACCCGGACACGGAGGTGGTCTTCGTCGGCGAGGGTCCGGGCTTCAACGAGGATCGGCTGGGACGCCCGTTCGTCGGCCGGGCCGGGGACCTGCTGGTCAAGCTGCTCGCCTCGATCGATTGGCGGCGCGACGAGGTATTCATCACCAACGTCGTGAAGTGCCGACCGCCGGACAACCGCGATCCCCAGCCGGACGAGATCGCCGCCTGCCAGCCCTACCTCCGCCGGCAGCTCGAGGCCCTCGATCCGGCGCTCGTCGTCACGCTCGGACGCCACTCGATGGGCCGGTTCATGCCCGGCGCCCGCATCTCCGACGCGCACGGGACGGTCCGGCGCGTGGACCCGGCAACCGGCGCCCGGGACGCCAGCGTGTACGCGCTCTATCACCCCGCCGCGGCGCTGCGAACGCCCGCCATCGAGCGAGCATCCTACGAGGACATCGCGGGCATTCCGCCGGCACTCGAGGCGTGGCGCGCCCGCCGAGCCAGGGCTGGCGAAGCGCAGGCGCCTGATCCCGTGGCGGCGATGGCCGCCGCTGTAACGCCGGACGAGCGCGCAGCTGACCTGCGCCAGCCGGCCGCCACCGCGGTGGCCCTCGCGACGACCATCGAGACGCCACCGGTGGCCGCCCCCGCCCCGGACGCGCTTCGCGTCCCGATGCCGGCCGTCGATCCCGACGACCAGCTCGGCCTCTTCTGACCCCCCGACCCACAGGACACCCCATGCCAGGATCGAATCAGCTGCTCCGCATCATCCCGCTCGGTGGGGTGGGCGAGATCGGCAAGAACATGTACCTGTTCGAGTACGGCGACGACATCGTGGTCATCGACTGCGGCCTCATGTTCCCGGACGAGGAGATGTTCGGCGTCGACCTCGTGATCCCGGACATCACCTACCTCAAGGAGCGCCGCGACAACGTCCGCGCGTTCCTCATCACCCACGCCCACGAGGACCATGTCGGCGCACTGCCGTACGTCCTGCCGGAGTTCCCTGGCGTGCCGGTCTACGCCTCGACGCTCGCCCGCGGACTCCTCGGCAACAAGATCAAGGAGCACAAGCTCCACAACAACCCGCTGCTGGCCATGGAGCCCGGCGACGACATCCAGATCGGCCCGTTCAGCGTGCTTCCCTTCCGGATCGGCCACTCGATCCCGGACGCGATGGGGATCGCGCTGCGGACGCCGGTCGGGACCATCGTCCACACCGGCGACTTCAAGTTCGACCATACCCCGGTCGACGGCAAACTCAGCGACTTCGCGATCCTCGCCCGCCTCGGCGAGGAAGGCGTCATCTGCCTGCTGTCCGATTCGACCCGGGCGGAGAACCCGGGCTACACCGCCTCGGAGCGGACGGTCGGCGAGGCGTTTCGCGAGATCATGGATCCGCTCAAGGGCCGGGTGATCGTGGCCACGTTCGCCAGCAACATCGCACGGGTCCAGCAGGTGCTCGACGCGGCGGCCTCGATGAACCGCAAGGTGGCGGTCATCGGGCGCTCGATGGAGCAGAACTTCCGGATTGCCACGGATCTCGGCTACCTGACCTACGAGCCGTCGATGATCGTGGCCAAGGACCGGATCCGCGACCATCCGGACGCCAACCTCGTGATCGCCACGACTGGAGCCCAGGGCGAGCCGATGGCCGGCCTCGCCCGGATGGCCAACCGCGACCACCGCTTCGTGGAGATCCAGCCGGGCGACACGGTCATCGTCAGCGCCAGCCCGATCCCCGGCAACGAGGAGTACGTCAGCCGGACCATCGACAACCTGTTCAAGGCCGGCGCGAACGTGTACTACCACGCGATCAGGCGGGCCCACGTCTCCGGCCACGCCAGCCAGGAAGAGCTGAAGCTGATGCTCGGACTGACCAAGCCCCGCTACTTCATCCCGATCCACGGCGAGTTCCGGATGCAGGTCCAGCACGGCCGGCTGGCGATCGAGACGGGGGTCCTGGCCGAGAACGTGTTCATCATCGAGAACGGGACGCCGATCGAGATCGCCGACGACGGCACGGCGCGACGCGGCCAGCCCGTGCCGGCGGGCTACGTCTTCGTCGACGGCCTGTCGGTCGGCGACGTGGGCGAGATCGTGCTGCGCGACCGCCGCTCGCTGGCCAACGACGGCATGTTCATGATCGTCGTCACGGTCGACAAGCAGACGGGCGCGGTCGTGGGCCGGCCGGAGATCGTGACCCGCGGCTTCGTGCACCTCAACGAGC
>JACDAV010000281.1 GCA_013695255.1 Chloroflexota bacterium | reverse complement strand
GCCGTGGATGCCGCCGCGGAGGGCGGGCTGCCGATCGTCGTCCAGGACTACCCGCCGGCGTCGGGCGTGACGCTCCGCGTCGAGGACCTCGCCGAACCGCTGCCGCTCGTCGCCGGGGTCAAGGCGGAGGCGCCGCCCACGTCCACCGCGATCGAGGCCCTGGCCGACCTTCGCCCGGACCTTGACGTCATGGGCGGTCTGGGCGGGCTGTTCCTCCTCGACGAGCTGCGGGCCGGCTCGACGGGCACCATGACCGGTTTCGCCGCCCCCGAGCGGCTGGCCGCCATCCTCCGGACCTTCCGCACCGATCCCGACGCGGCGCAGCGGGCGTGGATCGAGCTGCTGCCGCTGATGCGGCTGGAGGCCTTTCCCCCGTACAGCCTCGCCAGCCGCAAGGAGATCTGGCGGCTGCGCGGCGTCATCCGGTCGGCCCGTTGTCGCCGAGCGGGCGCCATGCTCGACGATACGGCTCGCGGCGACGTCCGCCGGGCGGTCGAGGCGGTCCTCGGACCTCTCCCGGTCCCGGCCTGACGAGCGGCCGCAGCGTCACCTCCCCCGAGTGGGAGCCTCCGGAACAGCGCGCTGGATATTCCGGCTCAGGTGCCGTCACCTGACCGCCTGACGGTCAGTATCCGGTCGGAAGCCACCGGGCGCCCGCCTGTCGGTCACGCGGCGGGACTGGCTGCCGGCCTCCACACTCGGAGTGGCGTCGCGCGGCTCAGGCCCTCCGCGTAGTGACCTTCTGGTGGTCGCCTGATGGGGATCTCACGGGCGGAGCCCGCCGCTGGCGAACCTTCGGCCTCGCGGTCGTTGCTTCTCAGCCGGCCCGCATGGCACGACGCGCGATGAGCGTCGCCCGGATGAACTGCCGCAGATGGTGCGTCGGACGGATGTGGCTCGGCCCGCCGTAGATGGTGCGGATCGGCACCCACGCCAGCCGCCAGCCGCGGTGAAGGCAGGTGGTCAGCATCTCGACCTCGTACTCGAAGCCGGACTCGTCGCTCGTGAGCATCTCGACCATCAGCCGGCGGCCGACGAGCCGATAGCCGGACTGGTTGTCGGGGATGTCGCGCCCGACGGCCCACGAGAAGGCGCGCCGGCCGAGCACGTTCGCCAGCCGCCGGACCGGGGGCATCCGGCGGAAGTCGCGACACCCGATGACCAGATCCGGCGGCTCGTCCATGGCGCCCAGGGCTGCCAGGAACCGCGGGATCTCGGCCGGATCGTGCTGGCCGTCGCCATCGAGCGTCACGACGGCGTCGAAGCCCTGCTCGAGCGCGTCGGCGAAGCCGGTCCGCAGCGCTGCGCCCTTGCCGCGGTTGGGCCGCTGGCGGATGACTCGCGCACCGGCGGCTTGGGCCCGCGCGGCGGTGTCGTCCGTGGATCCGTCATCGACCACCAGGACCGGCAGGTGCCGAGCCGCCGCCTCGACGACGGCGCCGATGCGCGGTCGCTCGTCATGGGCGGGGACGAGCGCCACGACGCGCAGAGTCGGTCTGGTCACGAGCCGTTCCGGCCCTTCTGCCCGACGGGCGTGAGATGGTCGGGGCGGCGGGATTCGAACCCACGACCTCATCGTCCCGAACGATGCGCGCTACCAAGCTGCGCCACGCCCCGACCGAGTGCCCGTATGACAGGGCCCGGGCATGATAACAGGCCGACCGGAGACCCGATCGCTCAGCCATGGGCGCTCTCGACGCGCTCCCCGCCGCGCGGCGGCTCACGGATCGGCAGCACCGCCAGCGCGGCCACCACGAAGGTCGCGGCCATGAGCCAGAACACGAACGGCAGGCCGGCCGCGTCGCCCCACGCCTCGATCACCACGCCGTAAACCGCGACCCACAGCGACCCGACCCCGAAGGCGAGCGTGAAGTAGGCAGCGAACGAGGCGTCGCGGACACCCGGCGGCGCGATGTCGGCCAGCAGTGCCTGGAGCTGCGGGCTCTCGGCGAACGTGAACAGCCCCATGACCACGATCCCGGCCCACAGGCCCGGCAGCGACGAGCCGGCCAGGATGAAGATCGCGAAGCCGGCCGCGCCTCCCAGGTAGACCCCGATGATCAGCGGCTTTCGGCCGAGGCGGTCGGACAGCCAGCCGGCGACGAGCGGCGCCGGGACGGAGAAGACGATCAGCACGCCGTACATCAGGTCGGCCAGGCCCTGCTCCACGCCGATGACGCGAGTCAGGTAGAAAAGCACGAACAGGTTCACCACGCCGAGCCCGCGACCGCCCCCGCCCAGCACGGAGGTCAGGTAGATCCACCGGTGGTTGGGGTCGCTCAGGATCGTCCGGAACGCCTCGCGGACGCTGCCCTTGGCCATCGCGGCGTCGCGGTCGGCACCGGTTTCACGGACCCAGAGCAGGATCCCCAGCGCGATCAGCACCGCCGGCACGCCGAACAGCACGACGGTCCAGCGCCAGCCGATGCCGGCGATCAGCCAGGCGCCGGCGAGCGCGATGACCACCGTCCCCACGTTGCCGCCCGCGATGTGGGCGCTGATCGCGAAGCCGCGCCGGCGGGGCGCGAACTGCTCGGCGAGGAGTCCGTTGCCCACGGGGTGCTGCGGCGCACCACCGATCCTCGACGCGACGTTGACGAGCGCGAAGGGGCCGAATGACGGCATGAGCGCCTGGGCGGCGAACCCTCCGCCGAACAGGAGTCCGCCCGCCCCGAGCAGCCAGCGCCGCGAGATCAGCCGGGTCAGCTTGGCGAACGACAGCTGGACGACGCCGGACGCAAATGCCCCGAGGGCCGAGAGGAAGGCGATCGTGCCCACCTCGACGCCGAACTCGTCGATCACTCGCAGGTAGACGAGGGGCAGCAGGACCGCCTGCGCGTGGTTGACGGCATGGGCGATCGAGAGCAACCAGAGGGTCCGCTGTGGACGGACGTCAAGGCGTGCGGCGTCGGCGATGGAGGGCGCCGCGGTGGCCGGGGGCATGGCCCCGAATGATGGGGCACGAACCCCGGCCGCGCGCCGCCGGGCACGCAAGGGGCGGGCCGGTCACCTGGCCCGCGCGCTGCGCATCAGGCATTTGCGCCGCCGTCGACACCCGGTCGCCCGCTCCAGGCGCTCTGCTATGGTCCGGCTGCTATTACAGCTCGCGCCGGGTGGCAGGATGGACACGGTGGCTGACGCACACGATCCGGCCCTGCGGATCGCTGCGCTGCGGCAACGACTGGGATTGAGCCAGGAGCGGCTGGCGGTCCTGCTGGGCGTCTCGTTCGCCTCCGTCAACCGCTGGGAGCGCCGCGCGACCCGGCCGGGAGCCCGGATCATGGGGGCCGTCGCCGCGCTCGAGGCGGCCAGCGACGCCCGGAGCCGTGAGTCTCCAGGGGCCAGGGCGCCGGCGCCCGACACGGATCCTGCCGCGAGCCAGCCCGCTCCCCCGCCACTGGCGCCGATCGGCGGCCAGACTGCCGCGCTGCCGAGCGTCCTGACCAGCTTCGTCGGCCGCGGCCGGGAGGTTCCCCTCGTCGCATCGCTGATCGCGACGCACCGGCTGGTCAGCCTGACCGGTCCCGGCGGCTGCGGCAAGACCCGGCTGGCGATCGAGGTCGCCCGGCGCAGCGGCGATCGGTTCGGCGCGCGGCGCTGGTTCATCGGGCTGGCTGGCGTGATGGACGCGAGCCGGGTCGCCGAGGCCGTCGCCGAGGCACTCGGAGTTCGCGAGCGCCCGGGTGAGCCGATCGCCGAGACGCTCGCGGGGGCACTCGGCGCGGTGCCGGCGCTGATCGTGGTCGACAACGCCGAGCACGTGGTGGATGGCGCCTCCCGCCTCGTGGCAGAGCTCCTCGCCCGCTGCGAGGCGGTTCACGTGCTCGTCACGAGCCAGGTCCCGCTGCTCGTGCCGGGCGAGCGACGCTTTCCCGTGCCGCCGTTGATGACGTCGTCGACGCCCGGCGGTCCGGCCGGGATGTCGCCCCGTGCATCACGGTCCGGCCCACCGGATTCGCGAGCCAGCGACGCCGACGCCGGTGACGACGCGGCCCCCGAGGCGGTCCGGCTGTTCGTGGACCGCGCCCGCGCCAACGATCCCGCATTCGAGCTGAGCGCCCTGAACGCGCCACCGGTCGAGCAGCTGTGCGCCCGTTTGGACGGCCTGCCGCTCGCGATCGAGCTGGCGGCGGCCTGGGTGCCGACGCTCGGAGTGGACGAGCTGCTCGACCGGCTCGACGATCGATTCCGGCTCCTGGTCGGCGGTGGCGACCACGTCATCGCCCGACACCGCACCATGCGCGCTGCCGTCGAATGGAGCCGCAGCCTCCTCGACACCGTCGATCGGCGGCGGCTCGACCGCCTTGGCGTGCTGATCGGCACCTTCGACCTCGCCGCAGCGGAGGCGGTCGCCGAGGAGCGCGCCGCCGAGGCGGCCGACGGCGTGTCGAGAGCAGGCGGCCATCCGCGCTCAGTGATCGACACGCTGCGCACCCTGGTCACGGCGTCACTGCTCGTGGCCGAACGGGGTGACGGTGGAAGCCGCTATCGGTTGCTCGAGACGCTCCGCCACTTCGCCCTCGAGCGCCTGGCCCTCGACGGGCGCCTGGCGGACGTGGCCGAGCTGCACGCCCGCCACTACCTCGCCGTGGCCGAATCGCACGCGCCCCGGTTGACCGGTCCGGCCCAAGCCGCGGCGATGTCCGCGCTGCGAGCAGAGGAGGAGAACCTGCGCGCCGCGCTCGTCTGGGCCGGCACGCCTGACGGCGATCGCGGACTCGGGTTGCGGCTGGCTGCGGCGCTCGGCCGCTACTGGTACGTCGCGGGGCGGCTGACCGAGGGCCGCGACTGGATCGAGCAGTTCGCCGGTAGGCCGTCCGACGCGTCAGAGGTCGACCCCGTCGAGCAGGATCGGGCCACCCGGGCCACCGCCCTCTACAACGGCGCCATGCTGGCCGCAGAGGCCGGTGAGTACGAGCGTGCCGCGAGCTGGGGCGCGGAGGCGGAGCACCTGTTCGAGGCGGCGGAGGATCCACTCGGGGCGGCGCGGGCGATCACGGTCCAGGGCAGCGCGGCCAAGTACGCAGGTGACGCTGGCCGGGCCGAGGAGCGCTACGCCACCGCGCTGGCCATTCGGCGGCGCCTGGACGACCGATCCGGGATCGCGGTCTCGCTGAACAACCTCGGCGTGCTCGCGACGGAGCGGGGCGACTACCGGTCGGCCCGGACCCGGTACCGCGAGAGCATGGCGATCAAGCGCGATCTGGATGACGAGCGGGGGATCGCCGTCACGCTCATGAACCTCGGCGACGTCGCGGTCCTGGAGGGCGATCTGCCCGCCGCGGAGTCGCTGGCGATGGACGCGCTGAGGCGGTTCGAGGCGCTCGGTGACCGGCGCGGCATGGGCTTCGCCACCAACAACCTGGGCGACGTGGCCATGGCAGCCGGCCGGCCGCAGTCGGCGGCAGAGCCGTTCGCACAGGCGCTCGCGATCTTCGAGGAGGTCGGCGACCAGCGCGACGTCGCCCTTGCCCTGGGCAACCTGGGGCGGGCGCTCGTGGCCGGCGGCGACGTGGACGCGGGGCGACGGCGGCTGAGCGAGAGCCTCGCGCTGGCCGAGCGCCTGGGAGACGGACGGCGCATCGAGGAGGCGCGCGCCGCGCTGCAGGCCACCGAGCCCGAGGCCGAGGCGCCGGTCGCAACCGGAACACCGGTCGCCTGGGCGACGCTCACCGCTCGGGAGCGCGAGGTCCTCGGCGTCCTCGCCGAGGGTCTCTCGAACAAGGAGATCGCGCAGCGCCTCGACATCGCGGTGTCAACGGTGGAGCGGCACGTGGCGCACGTCTACGAGAAGCTGGGCGTGCGCGGACGGGTGGAGGCGGCCGCATGGCAGCTCCGTCATGGGCGGAGGCCGGTGGCAGCGGCGCCGGACTGAGACGCGCCCCGTGGGCCGGACACGGTGGCGGGCGGCCCCGGGACCGCCCGCCATCCTTTGCCCTGGAGCGCGGCTAGAACATCTCGAGGTACCGATCAACCTCCCAGTCGGAGACCTGCATGCGGTACTCGTCCCACTCGGCGCGCTTGGCGTCGATGAAGTGCGACAGGACGTGGTCGCCGAGCGCCTCGCAGATGACGCTGTCCTTCTCGAGCTCGTCGATCGCCTCGCCCAGGCTTCCGGGCAGCTCGCGGATCCCCTTGGCGGCGATCGTCGCGGCATCCATCTCGAACAGGGACTCCTCGACCGGGTCCCCCAGCTCGAGCCCCCGCTCGACGCCGTCGAGACCGGCCGCGATCATCGCGGCGAAGGCCAGGTACGTGTTCGAGGATGGGTCCGGGCAGCGAACCTCGACCCGCGTGCCCTCGATGGACTTGCCGGGCGACACCTTCGGAACCCGGATGAGCGCCGAGCGGTTGGTCCTGCCCCAGGTCAGGTAGGTCGGCGCCTCGTAGCCGGGAACGAGCCGCTTGTAGCTGTTCACGAGCGGGGCGAGGACGGCGATCATGCCGCGGGCGTGGGCGAGGATGCCGGCCATGTACGAGCGGGCGATATCGGACAGGCCGTACATGTTGTCCGGATCGGCGAAGGCGTTCCGGCTGTCGGCGATCGAGTAGAGGCTCTGGTGCGTATGCATCCCCGAGCCGTTGATGCCGTGGATGGGCTTCGGCATGAACGTCGCATAGAGGCCGTGCTGCTGCGCGATGGCCTTCAGGGCGAACTTGAACGTGATCGCGTTGTCGGCCGTCTTCAGCGCGTCGCTGTACTCGAAGTCGATCTCGTGCTGGCCCTGGGCGACCTCGTGGTGGGCGGCCTCGACGCGGATGCCGAACGCCTCGAGGGCGTCGACCATGTCGTGCCGGATCTCGCCGGCCAGATCGGTCGAGAAGTCGAAGTAGCCGGCCTGGTCGTGGGGCAGCGGCTCGATCCCGCCGCTCTCACCGCGCCGGAACAGGAAGAACTCGAGCTCCGGACCGGTGTTGACGACGTAGCCCAGCTTCTCCGCCCGCTCGACCTGGCGGCGAAGGACCCGGCGCGGGTCGCCGACGAACGGCTCGCCGTTCGGGGTGAACACGTCGCAGATGACCCGGGCGGTGCCGCGCGGACCGTCGGCGCGCTGCCACGGGATCTCGGAGAAGGTCGTCATGTCCGGCATCAGGTACTGATCGCTCTCGGCGATCCGGGTGAAGCCCTCGATCGACGAGCCGTCGAACCACGTGCCGTGGCGGACGGAGCCCTCGAGCTGGTGAATCGGGATCGTGACCGCCTTGACCACGCCGATGATGTCCGTGAACTGGAGCTGGATGAAGCGGATGCCGGACGACTTGGCCGCCTCGATCTTCTCGATGCCGTCCACGGCCTCCTGTGCGATGACCACCGGATGCTGCCTCCTTCTCGTCCCCACGACTTGTGCGCGCCGCCCCAACATGCGACCGAGGTGACGGGAACGATGGCAGTCTAGCGCCGCTGCAGGTCAGTCCTGCCGGCGATCCTTGCCCCGGTCTTGGTCCGTTTGCACAAATCGAATGGCCAGGAGCAGCGGGAGACGAAGGTCTGGGTCCGCGAGGCGCCAGCCCGTCAGCGCCTCGATCCGGCGGATCCGGTAGGCAATGGTGTTGCGATGGACGCCCAGCGCGGCGGCCGCCTCGGCAACGCCCGGGTGGTCGAGCACGGCGCGGAGCGTCGCAAGGTGCTCCGCGCGCACATCCGGCCGGCCGGCGAGCAGCGGCTCGAGGAGCGACCGCGCGAGGCGGGGGCCGTCCGGGAGGTTGTGCAGGTTGCCCAGGAGCCGGATCGCCGGCAGCCGGTCTGCCCGGGCGACCGCGGGCGAATCGGTGAGCGCCTCGGCCGCCTCGAGCGTCGCACGGGCGTCCGCCTCGGCGGCCGGCCGGTCGCCGGGCTGGCCGAAGGGGCGTGAGACCGCCACGGTCCGCCGGAGGAAGGCGCCGATCCGGCGCGAGAGCTCGATCCCGTCCCGGTCGCCGTCCTCGAGCGCCAGCACGGCGCGCAGCTCGAGGCTCTCGGCGTCGCCGCGGAGCGTCATCCGGCGGGCGGGCGCGATGCGGCGGAGCTCGCGGCGCATCGCCTCGCGGGACTCGCTCGTGTCGCCGGGCTCACCGGTTCGCTGGCGGGCCACGACCACGACCCAAGGCGGCCCGCCGGTCGGCAGCGTCTCCGCCCGGCCGGAGGTGTCGCGGGCGCGCCGCACGGCGTCGTCGCGATCGAGCTCCAGCGCCAGCAGTGCCGCGATCCGGTCGACGGTGTGCCGCTCCAGCTCGGTCGGCGGCCCCTCCCCGAGCAGGGCGAGGCTGCCGGCCGGTCCGGCGGCGCCCGGCAG
>JACDAV010000267.1 GCA_013695255.1 Chloroflexota bacterium | reverse complement strand
CCCGGCCGTCCACGTGCACCGTGCACGCGCCGCACTGGCTGGTGTCGCAGCCGACGTGCGTCCCGGTCAGGTCCAGGTCCTCGCGGATGACCTGAACGAGCAGCCGTCTCGGCTCGACCTCCAGCTGTCGCCGATCTCCGTTCACCACGAGCGAGATGTGCTCGGTCACGGCCGAAACCTCCTTCGGCGGCGACCCGATCGTGAGGCGACCGGGCGGCTGCACTGTCTTCTGTTGCGTGGCGCGGGAGCCTTTCCGGGCCGGTGGGATGGGCCGGCGGGGGACCTCAGATGCTGTCACCCCGAGGGGCGCCGTGCAAGGGGAAATCGCCGGCACGCGCGCCATCGTGGCCGCGCTCCAGTCGGTAGTAGACGCCCACGTCGTGCACATGCCGCCGAGCCAGCGTATAGATGACGTTGCCGGGGAACGGCTGCTGCGACCAGGTCGCCCGGATGACCGCTTCTCGCTCGGGTCCCGCGAACAGCCGCACCGCGCGAACGCGCTCGACGGTTCCGTCCTCGAAACCCAGCTCGGCCGCCTCGGCGGCGTCCAGGTTGCGCGTCCATTCCGCCGGCCCGTTGGGATGCCCCACGTAAACGCGATCGTCGACGGTGAGCAGGGTGACCAGCGTCGAGCGCGCCGCACCCGTCACACGACCGGGCAGGCGAACCTCGACGCTCCGGGGAAGCAGCGGCAGGCGGGCACGCCACGCGAGGCGAAGCAGCGGATCGAGCAGACGCAGGAGCCGGTAGAGCGCCTGGAAGAAGAAACGCCAGAGCATCGGGCACACCCATTGTCAAGGACGGCGAGCTGGCGCCCGGGCCAGGCGGGTCAGGATGTTGCTGCCGGCATGCCCTGGTCGGACGTCATCCGGGCAGGACCCGGATCGGCGCCGGCCGCAGGCCCAGCCGGCACGCCGATCGATCCCGCGCGTCGCTGCTCCGTGCCCACGACCACGCCGGCTGCGATCACGACCAGCAGTGCCGCCACGCCGAGCGTCGGCAAAACCATCGTTCGTGCCTGCCCGGCCCCGCCCTGCCACAGGCTGCGCAGCGTCGAGACGCGGCCCGGCACGATCAGGAACCCGAGCCACAGGCCGGCCACGAGGCCTCCGATGTGGGCCGCGTTGTCGATCTGCGGGATCGCGAAGCCGAACGCAAGGTTGATCAGGATCAGCGTGCCGAGCTGGCCGACGAACGAGCGGCTCTGCCGGTCGAGCACCGGGTGGTGCGTCCGCGACGCCGAGAGCAGGACGCCGATCAGGCCGAAGATCGCGCCCGAGGCGCCGACCGCGAGGTTCCCGGCTCCGAACACGAAGCTGGCCACGGACCCGGCCGCGGCGCACACGAGGTAGAAGAGCAGGAAGAGGCGCGACCCGTACATCACCTCGACGATCGGTCCGGACAGGTAGAGCGCGTACATGTTGAAGAACAGGTGCGGCAACCCGCCGTGCAGCAGCGTCACCGTCCAGAGCCGCCAGTACTCGCCGTCCGCCACCGCGACCTTGTCGAGCGCCAGGAGGTCGAACAGGAACGACCCATCGGCGGAGAAGGCGAGGAACGAGACGGCCACGGTCAGGCCCAGGATGAGCCGGGGCAGCGGAACGGCCGGACCGCTGCCCCGGCTCCGGGCGAAGTACCGGCGCGACGCGCCCGAATTGCCGGTCTCCTTGGCCAGCCATCCCAGGCGGTTCGCGATCTCCGGCTTGTCCGCCGCGGGCGCCCGGCGGTCCGCCTGCCGGTAGGCCGCAATGGCGCCGTTGAGATCCCCGCTCCGCACGCGTGCGGCAGCAACCTCGCGCCAGGCTCGGTACGTGCTCGGCGTGTCGGGCAGCTCGAGGACCGACTCCCACGTTGCGACGGCCCCCTCGTCCTCGTCGAGCCGGTAGAGGGCCTGCCCGAGCCCCAGCAGGGCTGCCGCCGTGACGGCGTGATCGCCGAAGCCCACCACGCGCCGGAAATGAATGGCCGCGTCGCGGTAGTCGCCCGTGCTCATCAGCTCCGCCGCGCGATCAAGCACGGCCGTCGCCGCCTCGCGGCTCAGCGGGCCCTCGATCCCGAGCTCCGGCGCGGGGACCGGGGCCTCGCCGGGTGCCCGTTCTCGAGCCGGTGCGGGCGGTGCGTCCGCGATGGTGTCGGACGGCGGGGTCAGGTCGTCCGTGGGCGGTATGGACGGAACGTCGGTCTCGTCGGGCCGGCGGGGATGGTCCATCGATCCGACTCTACTAGACTCGGGGTCGTGCCAGCGCCGACCGCCCTCCCCCGCCGCGAACCCTGACCGTGTGCGGCCGGTTCACGCAGCAGCGCCCCACGTCCGAGCTGGCCGAGATCTTCGCGGCGACCGACCTGGCCGGCGACCCCGGCGGCCGCTACAACGTCGCCCCGACCGACGAGGCCGCCGTCGTCGTCCATCGTGACGAGCGGCGGGCGATCGTGCAGTACCGCTGGGGCCTGATCCCGCACTGGTCGGACGGGCCGAAGATCGCCGCCCGGACCTTCAACGCCCGGGCCGAGACGGTCGCCGTGCTGCCCGCGTTTCGCGACTCCCTGCGCCGCCGGCGCTGCCTCGTGCCGATCGATTCGTTCTACGAGTGGCGGCGGGACGGGTCCGCCCGGCGGCCGTATCGGATCGCCCGGGGCGACGGTCGCCCCCTCGTCGTCGCCGGGCTGTGGGCGGGCTGGCGCGACCCGGCCACCGAAACGATCCGCCGAACGTTCACGATCGTCACGAAGCCCGCGACGGAGCAGATCGCCGAACTGCACGACCGGATGCCCGCGATCCTGCCATCGGCAGCCTGGGCCGCCTGGCTCGACGTGGCCGGCACCGATCCGGGAGAGTTGCAGGCACTGCTCGGCGCGACCGACAGCGAGCTCTTCGAGATCCACCCGGTGGCGCCGCTCGTCAACAACGTCCGCAACGATGGACCCGAGCTGGCCGCACCGCTGGCCTGAGGTCAATCCGGCCGCGTCACGCCCATCCGAGCGGTCACGGCCGCCAGAGCGTCGACGGCCGTGGCTCCGGCGTCGACCGCGGCGCCCAGCTCCCCGATGAGCGTGGCGAAGCCGTCGGCCGGTCCGTCCGGCGGCACCGCGAGCGCGAGCGCGCCGGCCGGGATGCCGGCCAGCGC
>JACDAV010000174.1 GCA_013695255.1 Chloroflexota bacterium | reverse complement strand
CGGCGTCATGCCCAGCAACAGGGCGAGGACGAACCCGATGAATCCGAGCGCCGTCAGGCCGATCAGCGCGCCCGTGGCCAGCCGGGCGTAGGCCGGAGCGGCGCGGTCGAAGGCATAGGTGGCGATCGTCCCACCGAGGGTCACCACGAGCACGAGCGCGATCGCCGGGATCATCGAAGGCTGCCGGCAGGTCGGGACCTGCCGCTGGCGGCCGCTCGCAGCTCCCTCATGCGGCGAGGTGCGTGATCAGCCGCTCCGCCAGCTCGATCGAGTAGTTCTGGCCGCGGTCGTACGGGTAGACCTGGAACATGTTGGCGACATAGAGACCGGGCACCGGCGTGTCGAAACCGGGAATCGTCCTCGCGAAGGCGGGCGTGACGACCGGCTGGGCGAACGGCGCGGCGAACGACCACGCCTCCTGGATCCAGGAGCGATCGAACGCCGGGTTCACGCGCCGGATGCCGGCCTCGAATTGCGTGATCACCTCGTCCGTCGACCAGCTGAACAGCGGGTCGTCATGGGAACGGTAGTTGCCGAGATAGACGAGATGCCGGCCCCCGTACTCATCCGGGGACACCATCCTGGTGTGCTCGACCAGCGCCAGGAACGGGATGTCCGGCTCGTTGACGCCGATCCAGTAGACGTCGCTCAGGGGCCGGTCGAGGCTGAGGATGAGGCAGTGCGCGCCGAGCGCCCGCGGCGCGGGGTGCTGCGCCGAATACGCCTCGGGCATCTCCGGGGTGAGCCGCACGGTGAGGGCCGTCGGCAGCGTCGAGACGACGCGGTCGAAGGTGCTCTCGTCCTCCTGCCCGGCGCGCTTGTGGCCGACCACGACGCTGCCTCCGTCGGACCGGATGCTCGAGGCGCCCGCGCCATACTCGATCGAGCCACCCAGGCTCGTGAACCGCTCGCCGAGCGCCAGGTAGAGCTGGTGGAACCCGCCGTGGATGTACCCGAGGTCGGCGGTCCGGCAGTGGATCCGCGCCCACAGCCAGGCCATCGACACGTCCGACGCGGCGTCTCCGAACTTGCCGCGGAGCAGCGGCTCCCAGACGGTCTCGTACGTGGTGCCGCCCATCACCCGTCGCATCCAGCGGCCGGCCGTCTGCTTCTCGAGCCGACCGGGCGAGGGCAGGAGCCGGAGATAACCGACGCCCGCCGCCAGGCGAAGTCGATCCGGAACGGCCAGGGGACTGAACCCCAGGACCGCCCGCGGCGTGTCGAGCGGGTAGGCATGATCGCCGAGGAACACGGTCGTCGTCGGTCGATGCCAGCGCAGCGCCTCGCCGAGACCCACCTCCTCGATCAGGGCGACCGCCGAACGGTCCGTCTTGAACAGGTGGTGATAGAACTTCTCGAGCCAGATGCCGGGAGCCACCTCGAAGCTGCCGGCAAGACCGCCGGGGACGGTGTCACGCTCGAGGATCGTGACGTCGTGGCCGCGCTGGACCAGACGCAGCGCCACGGTCAGCCCCAGGGCGCCCGCCCCGATCACCCCGTAGCGCATGTCGTCATGCCGGTGTTCATGGCTCTCCCGAAGTGCCGAGCGGGCCGACTGCCCTCCGCGCGCACGGGGCGCAGACCGCCGCGACTCTAACCGGGCCCGAATGGTGCGCATAGCCACCATTGGTACGGCTCCCGACCGCGGGCGGACGTTACCAGCGTCGAGAAGCCGGTGCGACCCGGCGTCGCCGTGTGCGTCCGCCCCTGGCGCCCGCCGCGCCTACCCCTTCGGCTCGACGACGATCGTGACCTCCGGCGTCATCCCCTGGAACACCTTGACCGCGACCTTGTACGTGCCGAGCGTCTTCAGCGGCTCGTCCAGCTCGATCTTGTGGCGGTCGACCTCGATCCCGCGCCGCGCCAGCGCGTCGGCGATGTCCTTGGAGGTGATCGAGCCGTACAGCTTCCCGCCCTCGCCGACCTTGACCCCCATGGTCAGCGTCGTGCTGGCGATCCTGGTGGCCGCGATCTCGGCATCCGCCCGCTCGCGCGTGCGCTTCACCTCGCGGCTCGCGATGTCGTGCTGCCACGCCCGATAGGCACCGCCGGCCGCCGGCACCGCCAGGTTGCGCGGGATCAGGAAGTTGGTGGCATAGCCGTCCGCCACCGTCTTCAGCTCGCCGCTCTTGCCGAGCGTGGCGAGGTCCTGGGTGAGAATGACCTTCACGCGCGCGGTTCCTCCCTGGTGATCCATGTGCGCAGGCGAGGCGCGACGCCGCTGCTCTCGACCACATTGCCCACGGCGCCCAGGGCGCCGGGAATCCGCCGGATGACGTTGCGAACGGGAGCCGGCGTCAACCGTCCAATCTGTGCGATATCGCGGTCGAAGGCGACCCGATCGATCTCGAGCTCGTCCAGCTTCTCGTCCAGCAGGTCCGGCGGCACGCCTTCGATGAAGAGGTCGACGGCCATCGCCACGACGACGAGGTCGTCGAGCCCCCCGACGAGCGGGACATCGTCCGGGACGAGGTCCCGCCCGAGAACCAGGTAGCCGAGGGCCCCGCCCAGCAGCGCCTTGTGCCTGCCGGGCATCCGATCGTCCAGGGCGAGTGCCCAGACCAGCCGGGCATAGGCCGGGATCCGGCTGGCGACCGGAAGGAACGCCAGGAGGCCCAGGCCGCGCCGGATCACCCCGCCGGCGCTCCGGCCGCCCTGCTTGTTCGGTGTGCGATCCTCGCCTGGCCTGGCCATCGGCCTCCCGGGTGCGCCGCGTCAGCGCGCCGCCTGGCACGCGATCGGGAAGCGAGGAGTCTACCAGCCGGCCGGTACGGCCCTCATCGGCGGTTTCCATCGGCTGCGGCCCCATCCGCCGGCCGGCCCGTGCCCGAAGCCGGGTCTTCACTCTTGACATCGAACGCCCGTTCGGTATGATCCTCGACAAGGAGGGCCGAGTGACGAAGCACGACGCCGAGCGGAAGGTCAAGATCCTGGACTTCATCGCGGCCATGCTGCGCGCGCGCGGCTACCCGCCGTCCGTTCGCGAGATTGCCCGGGCGGTCGGTCTCGCCTCGACCTCGGCGGTCCATCACCATCTGCAGATCCTCGCGCGCGAGGGCTACCTCGAGCGCGGTGCGGCACAGTCGCGGGCCATCCGCCTCACGCCGACCGCAGCACTGCGCCTTGGGCTGTCGAGCGAGCTCGTTCCGCAGAGCAGCACGGCGGACGCCCACGTGCTGCCGATCATCGGCGAGATCGCGGCCGGTGGTCCGATCGAGGCCTATCAGGACGCCTCGGAGACGATCGCGGTCCCGGACCTCCTCGCCCCGAGCGGCGACGCGTACGTCCTGCGGGTCCGCGGCGATTCGATGATCGAGGCGCACATCGCGGACGGCGACTTCGTTCTCATCCGTCCCCAGTCGACCGCCCGGAACGGCGACATCGTCGTCGCCCAGGTCGAGGACAACGCGGTCACGCTCAAGACCTTCTTCAAGGAGAAGGACCGGGTCCGCCTCCAGCCGGCCAATCCGGACTTTCCGCCGCAGTTCTACGACGATGTCCGCATCCAGGGCAAGCTCATCGGCGTCATCCGGCGGCTCGACTGATCACTGCCGGCTGAGCTGGGAGAAACGTCCACACGGTTTCCACAGGGCGCCAGCCGGGCGCGGGCTCCTGTGGACGCAGTTCGTTCATAAGCCCCTTCCCAACCCACGTCCGGCGGCATGACAGTCGACCTGTCACAGCCCGGCCCGAATGTTGGATGCGATGATCGACCGCCTGCCCCCGCAGAGTCTCGAGGCCGAGCAGTCGGTGCTCGGCGCCATCCTGATCGATCGCGACGTCGTCATCGAGGTCGCGGAGTTCCTGCGCCCGGAGGACTTCTACCGCCAGGCGCACGGCACGATCTTCCGGGCGATCCTCGATCTCTCGGAGCGCCGGGAGCCGATCGACATCGTGACCGTCGCGGAGGCGCTGGAGCGCGACGAGCAGCTCGACGCGATCGGCGGGCGATCGTATCTATCGACCCTGTCGAACCAGACCCCGACGGCCGTGCACGCGGTCCAGTACGGCCGGATCGTGGAACGCAAGGCGGTTCTGCGCAACCTGATCGCGGCGGCCGGAAAGATCGCGGGGATCGGCTATGAGGACCCGGCCGAGATCCAGGAGGCGATCGACCGCGCGGAAGCGGAGCTGTTCACGGTCAGCAACCGGCGGATCTCGGCCGGCTTCAGCCAGCTGAGGGACCTGCTCCACGACGCGTACGACCGGCTCGATTACCTGCACGCGCACCGTGGCGAGATCAGTGGCGTCCGAACCGGGTTCACGGACCTCGATACGCTCACGACGGGGCTGCAGAAGAGCGACCTGGTGGTCATCGCGGCCCGGCCATCGGTCGGCAAGACGAGCTTCGCGCTGAACGTCGCGGAGCATGCAGCCGTCAAGGAGCGCAAGAGCGTCGGGGTCTTCAGCCTCGAGATGAGCAAGGAGCAGCTCGTGCTGCGCCTGCTCTCGAGCGTCGCCAACATCGACTCCCAGCGCCTAAGGACCGGATTTCTCGAGGAGCTGGACTTCGCGCGCATCGCGCCGGCCATGAACGCCCTGTCGGAGGCACCCATCTACATCGACGACACGCCGAACATCTCGGCCATGGAGCTGCGCACGAAGGCGCGCCGGCTCCAGGCGGAGTCGGGCCTCGATCTCATCGTCGTCGACTACCTCCAGCTGATGCAGGCGACCACGCAGTCACGGGATGCCAACCGGGTCCAGGAGGTGTCCGAGATCTCCCGCGGCCTCAAGGCCCTGGCGCGCGAGCTGTCCGTGCCCGTCATCGCCCTGTCGCAGCTGTCCCGCCAGCCGGAGATGCGCGAATCCAAGGAACCCCGGCTCTCGGACCTTCGCGAGTCCGGTGCCATCGAGCAGGACGCGGACCTGGTGATGTTCCTGTGGCGCGAGAAGGAGCGAGGCGGCCAGGACGATCAGGACGCAGACGGCGAGGTCATCAACCTGAAGCTCTCGAAGCACCGCAACGGACCAACTGGCGAGGTCCAGCTGTGGTTCAAGAAGCGGCAGACGCGCTTCGTCAGCTATGCGAGCGAGCGCTACGCCGAGGTCAGCTGAGCGTCATGGCGCCAGCGGGCGTTCGATCCGCGCACGCGGCCGGCTCAGCGCCTCGAGCTCAGCCCTCGTACTCGAAGCCGATCTTGAGCTCGACCCGGTATTCCACGATCTCGCCGTCCTCCACGACCGCCGAGGACTTCACGACGTCCACGGTCCTGATGTTGCGGACGGTCCGCGAGGCGGTCGTGACCGCCTGACGAGCCGCGTCGCTCCACGATTTCGGGCTGGTCCCGACCATCTCCCGGATGATGATGACGCCACTCACGCCTCGACCTCCCTTGCTGGCGCCAGGCGACCGAACGGCGGCCCCCAATCGCTCGACCGTCGTCGGCGTGGGCCGTTGCGTCAGACGCTGACGGACCCGGCGATCGTACCGGCGCGCACCTTGTCGAAGCACGAGCTGCAGTAGACGGGTCGATCGTTGCGCGGGGCGAACGGCACGACCGCCTGGCCGCCGCACGCGCCACAGACGGCCGCATGGAACTCCCGTGGACCGCCGTCGGTTCGTGCACGCTTGGCCACGGCCCGGCAGGCCGGGCACCGCTGTGGATCGTTCTGGAGGCCCTTCGTCGAGAAGAAGGACTGCTCGCCGGCCGAGAAGACGAAGTCCTCGGAGCAGTCGCGACACGTGATCGTGCGATCCTGATACACCCTCTCCATCCTCCATGGCGCGAGCGCCGCGATACGGCTCGGCCGGTGGGGGCGCCGGAGGCAGGACGAGAAGGGGGACGGGCTTCCCATCGCTCCGGCCGCGTCCGGCCCGGAACCTTGGGCGGAGAATACGCGCGCCGTCAATCGCCAATTCCGCCCGACGATCGTGCCCGGTCGCCCTCCAGGACGCTCCTGAACGGGCGAGCCCACCCAGTCATTGGGCGAGCCCATGCGATTCGTCGTGGTGCATGCAGGCACCGGAGGAACACTCGGACGGAACCGGACCGGTTGCGTCGCCGTCGGGAGGCCATGCCGAACGCCCGCCGCCGCCCCCTGATCCTTGCCCCGGCACTGCTCGTCGCGGCCTGTGCCGGTGGCGGCGGGCCCGCGATGCCGACCGCCACTCCATCCGCGACCGCTCCGTCGTCGCCGTCGCCGGCGGCCTCTGCACCGCCGGCCGGCGGGATCGAGCACCCCACCGGAGCGACCGAGATCGTGCTGCGCTACGAGGAGGGCGGCGGGTTCATGGTCCCCGAGTGGACCGCCACCCAGGCGCCGATCTTCACGCTGTACGGCGATGGCACCGTCGTCTTCAGGGACCCGGCCGCCCAGCCGCCGGCCGACGAGAACGGGCTCATGGTGCACCAACCGTTCCGGACGGCGCGGCTTGACGAGGAGCAGATGCAGTCGCTGCTCGCGTTCGCCGTCAATGAGGGTGGCCTGGGCGTCGCGCGCGATCACTACGAGCTCGACACGGTCGCGGATGCGGGCACCGCCCTCTTCACCATCAACGCGGGCGGGCGCAGCAAACAGGTGTCCGTCTATGCGCTGGGCCTCGAGGACCCGTCGGCTGCCGATCAGTTGATCCGAACGCAGTTCAAGCAGCTGGCCGATCGCCTCCAGCGTCTCGACGAGGGCGGCGTCGTGCCGACCTCGGAGTACCAGCCGACCGCCTGGCGTGTTGCCTTGATCGAGTCTGGTGGTGTCCCGACCAGGGTGGTCGCCTGGCCATGGAAGGACCTGGCGCCGACGGACTTCGCCGCCGCCGACAACGCCGGCGCATCCGGCTTTCCCGTCCGCGTGATGTCGGCCAAGGAGCTCGCCGTTCTCGACCTGGGTGATCTCAACGGCGGCGTTCAGGGCCTGTACGTCGAAGCACCGGATGGGAAGGTCTACAGCATCGGGGTCCGGCCGCTGCTTCCTGACGAGGAGGCCTGAGCGGGCCTCCGCACTGCGCGCCCTCGCCAGCGTGGGGCCGGCGGTGTTTCCGGCGCGTGTGGTCGCAGCTAAGCCGGAGGTGAGCGTCACGGCCGACGATTGAGGCATGGCGTTCCCCGACCGGCGGACCGTTGACACCGCCCGTGATCGCTCCGTATCGTTCGCGACCCCTGTCCAGCCTGACGCCGCAGAGGGGCGAACCGCCCGCGCGCTCGTGCCGGTCGGTCCCGGTCGACCGGCGAACGGATCGCCGACACTCGCCGTGAGGGGGAACCGCGAGGACGTGAGCGGCTACCCGGTCCAGCTGGCGAAGGTCCAGCGGCCGCCACTCCGCGACGAGACGCTCGCGCGCGACCGGCTCCTCGACTGGCTCCACGTCAAGGTCCACCACCGGGCGGTGTTCGTGATCGCCGAGGCTGGCTACGGCAAGACCACCCTGCTCGCGGACTTCGCCCGTCGCACCAGGCTGCGGACCCTCTGGTACCGGCTCGACGAAGAGGATCGCAACTGGATCGCATTCGTCAGCTACCTGGTTTCTGCCGGGCGCGAGGTCGATACCTCGTTCGCGCCGGCCACTGCCGGGCTGCTCCAAGACCTGGGGACGACCGGGCCCTCGCTCGACACGGTGCTCGAGACGTTCGTCCGGGAGTTCCAGGCCCTCGGCGAGGAGGGCGCCGTGGTCGTGCTCGACGACTACCACGTCGTCGACGACGCGCCGGACATCCGGCTGATCGTCCGCGAGCTCTTCGCCCGCGCACCGGAGCGCGTCACCTTCGTGATCGCGAGCCGCCGGCCGCCGACCCTGCCGGTCGCCCGGCTCCGAGCGCTTGGCGAGGTGGCAGACCTCACCACGGACGACCTGCGATTCAACGGCACGGAGACGGAGCAGCTCTTCCGCGAAACGTATGGCCGACCGCTCGAACCGGACGTCCTGAGCGACCTGTCCCAACGCACCGAGGGATGGGCCGCTTCCCTGCAGCTCGTGCAGGCCGCCATCCGCGGCCGCTCGACCGGCGAGGTTCGCTCGTTCGTTCGATCGCTGTCGGGCGCCGAAGGCGAGCTATACGACTACCTCGCCGAGGAAGTGATCGGCAGCCTGCCGCCCGACGAGCAGGCGTTCGTGATGCGGTGCGCGATCCTGGAGTCCGTCGAACCGCGACTGGCCGCCATCGTCACCGACATGGAACCGGCGGAGGTGACCACCTACATCGACAAGGCAGTCAGGGCAGGCCTGCTCGCCCGACCGAGCCGCCGTGGAGCAGCATCGCGGTACCACCCGCTCGTCCAGCAGTTCCTGCTCGAGCGGCTGGCGCGCGAGCTCGGGCCCGACTCCGTCACCGGCCTCAATCGCCGGGTGGCGGATAGCTCCCCGGACGACTGGCGGATCGCGGCGCGGCACTATGCGCAGGCAGGCGACCAGCACGAAGTCATCCGAACCATCGGCAT
>JACDAV010000169.1 GCA_013695255.1 Chloroflexota bacterium | reverse complement strand
CGGCGTCCCGCCGCCCGCGACAGCCGCGCCCCGCGATCGCGGCAAGACCGTCCACGGTGAGCCGGCCAACGCGGGCCACCGCGTCCTCGCCCCGGACGACGCGGAGGTCGAGGCCTATCTGGAGACGGCACTCCACGCGCCGCCCCCGGATCGGACGTCCGAGGGCTCGCTCGGCAGCCGGGCCGATACGGTCGTCGTCCTCGACTTCGGCAGCCAGTTCGCCCAGCTGATCGCGCGGCGGGTCCGCGAGCTCAGCGTGTACTCGGAGCTGCTGCCGCACGACACGCCGTGGGCGGAGATCGAGCGACGCCGGCCGCGGGCCATCATCCTGTCCGGCAGCCCGAACTCGGTCTACGACGAAGGCGCCCCGCGCGCGGATCCCGCCATCTGGAGCGGCGGAGTCCCTGTGCTGGGGATCTGCTACGGCGCCCAGCTCATGGCGCGGGAGCTCGGCGGCGAGGTGGCCGCAACCAACCGGCGGGAGTACGGCCCCGCGACCATGACGATCACGACCGTTGACGGGCTGTTCGGCGGCCTGGACCGCGACCAGCCGGTCTGGATGAGCCACGGCGACTCCATCACGCGGCTGCCGGACGGCTTCCGCTCGACCGCCCAGACCGGGTCGACCCCGTATGCCGGCCTGGCGGCCCCGGAGCGCCATCTGTACGGCATCCAGTTCCACCCGGAGGTCGTCCATACGCCGCGCGGCCGAGACGTGCTCCGCAACTTCGTGGTCGGCATCGCCGGCGCCAGGCCGGACTGGACAGCGGCCAACTTCATCGACACGACCGTGGCGGGGATCCGCGAGCGGGTCGACGCCCACGCGCGGGAAACGCGCGGCGACGGTCGGGTGATCTGCGCCCTGTCCGGCGGCGTGGACTCGGCGGTGGCGGCGACCCTCGTCCATCGAGCCGTCGGTGACCGGTTGACCTGCATCCACGTCGACCACGGGCTGATGCGCAAGAAGGAGTCGGAGCTCCTGCGCGTGACGTTCGAGCGCGATCTGGGCATGAACCTCGTCATGGTCGACGCCCGCGAGCGGTTCCTCGCCCGGCTGGCCGGCGTCGCGGATCCGGAGCAGAAGCGCAAGATCATCGGCGACGAGTTCATCCGCGTCTTCGAGGAGGAGGCCGCGCGGATCGGCGCCATCGACTTCCTGACCCAGGGCACGCTCTATCCGGACGTCATCGAGTCGGCGACGTCGGAATCGAAGGCCGCGGCAAAGATCAAGACCCACCACAACGTCGGCGGCCTGCCGGCAGACCTGCGGTTCAAGCTGATCGAGCCGCTGCGCTACCTGTTCAAGGATGAGGTCCGGTCGGTGGGGCTCGAGCTGGGGCTGCCGGAGGCGATGGTCCTCCGCCAGCCGTTCCCCGGCCCCGGCCTCGCGATCCGGATCCTCGGCGAGGTCACCGCCGAGCGGCTGGAGACGCTGCGCGACGCGGACTGGATCGTGATCGACGAGATCAAGGCGGCGGGCCTGTACCGCAGCCTGTGGCAGTCGTTCGCCATCCTGACGCCGGTCCGCTCGGTGGGCGTGATGGGCGACGGCCGGACCTACGCGAACGTGGTCGCAATCCGGGCGGTCACCTCCGAGGACGGCATGACCGCCGACTGGGCGAAGCTGCCATACGACGTGCTCGGCAGGATCTCGTCGCGCATCGTCAACGAGGTTCCGGGCGTGAACCGGGTCGTGTACGACATCTCGTCCAAGCCGCCGGCAACGATCGAATGGGAATAGGGCGTCTTCGCCAGCCCTCTCTCCGAGGCCCGAGGCGGAGTTCCACGACGCCATCGGCCCGAGGATTTCGCTACAGTGACCGCCCATGAGCGACACCTCCGCCCCGCAGCCGACCCATCCGATCTGCCCATGGTGCTCCGGCGAGCTGCCACTGGCGCCGGCGGAAACCTGTCCCTCATGCGGGGCCACGTTGATCAGCGATGCCGATACCCCGCTGCCGGGCGTGACGGCCCTCGACCCGGAAGCCATCATCCGCGGAATTCGCCCCACGACGCCGCCACGGCGCAGCAAGATCCTGGCCTGGATCACCGGCGACGAGGGTGCCGACGAGGAGGCGCGCGCCGCGCCGGGATCGCTGGAACCGCCGCCGCCGGACGTTCGCCGGGAGATGCTGCGAATGGAGATCGAGGCCGAGGTCGCCGATCTCCAGGCCGAGGCCGGATCGCTCGCCGCCGAGGCACGGGAAGAAGGGCTGGTCGAGGACGCGGAGGTGCTGGAGGCGGCCGCCGATGACGCCGCCGCTGCCCGCCGGGAGATGGCGACCGACGACACGCATGGCACTTCGGCCGCCGCAGACCCGGAGGCGGTCAGGTCCTGGCCCGCACCCCAGCCGGACCCTGCCGTGTCCGACCCGGTTTCGGACCGGGACGCACGCACTCCTCGCTGACACGGCCTCGCTCGCCCATCGAGCTGACGGGCTGCCGGCGGCTATCCTCGCCGGATGCCCGAACGCCTCCCCCCGCCCGGCCCGTCCTTCCTCCGCGAGCAGGATGTGCGCGTCGGCGATCGCCTGCTGCGGGCCGGCATGGGGCGTCCGTCCGCGCTTCCGGACGACTGGTACCTGTGCGTGCTGTGGGTCGCCGATGAGACCGGCATCGTGGCGTTCTCGGATGTCGCGCCCGCCGCGGGCCCCCCGGCCGACCCACCGCTGGCGCGCCTTGGTCCCGCCATCACCGGCGAGCTGGCCGGCCTGATCCGGGAGGAGGGCGGCCGCCTTGCCGTTCGGCTGGGTCCGGTGGTGCCGCCTGACGATCCCGCCCGGCCGTGGCGCTGCCCGCTGGCCGTTCGCGCGGCGCTCGGCCTGGAGCCGATGCGCGCGGCGACGATGCGGCCGAACGAGCTCGCCTCGGCCGTGCTGACCGCGTTCCGGCGCGGGGTGGAGGGGCTGCACCGGCGCTGAGTGGGCAGGACGTGTCGGTACACTCGGCGGACCCGATGCCCGCCCCGCCACCGCATCCCGCTCCCGGCTGGTCGGAGACCGCCCTCGGCGCCCTGCTCGCCACGCTCGAACGGCCGGATCACTGGGTCGTCTCGCTGGCCGGCTTCCTGGCGCGCGGCGGGGTGCTGCTGTTCCTGCTGCCGATCACGGTGCTGCCGACCCCGGCCGGCCTCCAGGCGGACCTGTCGCCGCTTCTCGTGCCGCTCGTCTTCGGCCAGCTGTCGCCAGGTCTCGTGCTGCTCGGCGCGGCGCTCGTCGGCCTGGCCGCCCTCTGGGTGGTCGTCGGCGGGCTCGTCGGCGCCTGGGCGGACAGGCTCGTGGCCCTCGACCTGGCCTCGGGTGCCGCGCCTCCGCCGGATCGCCGGGGACGGGTCGTTCCGCTCGTGTGCGCGGCGCGACTCCTCGCTCACCTGCCGCTCGGCCTGGCGCTCGCCTGGGGGGCCGTTCCGATCGCCCAGTCGGCGTACGACGAGCTGGTCACGCCGTTCGAGGTCGTGACGCCCCTCGTCGTGCGGATCGTGTCGACGGTCCCGGGTGCCCTGGCCGTGGTCCTGCTGACCTGGCTGCTCGGCGAGGCGGCCGGTGGGCTCGCCGCGCGGGAGGTCGCGCTCGGCGGGCGGTCGGTGGTCGACGCGACCCTGCGCGGCTGGCTCGCGCTCGCCCGGCGACCGATCGCGGGCGTCGCGACGACCGGGCTCGGCACGCTGGTGGTGCTGCTCGCGGTCGCCCCGGCGCTCGTTGCCGCAGGCGTGGCATGGGGATCGGCGCGGTACCTGCTGTTCAGCGACGTCTCGGGGCCGGAGCTCGCGCTGGCGCTCCTCGCGTTCGTGTCGCTGTGGCTCGGTGGCCTCGTGCTGGCCGGCATGGCCACCACGTTCCGGGCGGCGCTGTGGACCGGGGAGTGGCTCCGTCAGCGGCCGCAGCCGGCGCTGCGGCGGCCACGTCACGGGGCCGATCCCTCCGTCGTCTGAGACCGGTTCACGCCTGCGACGGCCGGGTGCCGCTACACTCACCCGAACGCCGTCGGCGCCCGGGTAGCCTGCTCGGCGGAGTAGGGCCGAAAGCGCACCGGAGGCAGCCCCAGGCGCATGGATCAGATCCTCGAGGAGATCTTTTCGACGATCGGCGGGATCGTCGGCAGCGCGCCCGTGCAGCTCGGCATCCGGGCGATCGGCATCTACTTCGTCATCCTGTGGCTGGCAGCGGCCTACTGGGCCTTCCGCGACATGCAGCTGCGGACGGAGAACCCGTTCCTGCCCTATGTCGCGGCGAGCCTGATCATCCTCTTCACGCCCGTCTTCTTCCCCTTCGCGATCCTCGTCTACCGGATCGTGCGGCCGCAGGAGAAGATCGGCGAGGTGTACGAGCGCAACCTTGCCGAGGAGGCGCTGGTCGCCGAGGTCGAGTCCGTCGCGAGCTGCCCCACGTGCGCCCGGCGCGTCGACGACGACTGGCTCATCTGCCCCACCTGCCGCACCCGGCTGAGCCGCGTCTGTCCCAACTGCAGCCGGCTCGTGGGCCTCCAGTGGTCGCTGTGCGCGTGGTGCGGCCGGGACTTCGAGCGACGGGAGCAGGTGGCCTATCAGCCGCTCCGCGAGCGGGCAGAGGCGGGCCGGCTGACCGGCATGACGGATCCGGCGACGACCGCCACGGTGCGCACGAAGCTGCGCTCGAACGGCCCGCTGCGGGCGCCCGCCCCGGCCCGCGCCCAGGACGCGCTGTCCGAGCGTTGACGTCGCCCGAGCCCATGGTGCCGGGGATCGCTCAGCGCCCGCTGCGATCGCCGAGCGCTGACCGGCAGCCGCCGTGACGTCTGACGCGGACCGTTCCGACAGCCCGGTCGCGTCGTCCACCCCGCCGGGCCTGACCACCTTCACGATTGAGGGCCGCCGCGCACCGGCGCTGTTCGTGGTGGGCTGGCTGGCGTCGCTCCTCGGCCTCGGCCTGGCGATCGTGGGGCTGCTGCGGGGCGGCGGGCTCACGGGGGCCGTGCTGTTCACCGTCGGGCTGGCCGTGCTCGGTCTCGGGCTCATCGCGGCGGCCGGCAGCCAGGCGATCGAGCGACGGGCGACGGCCCATCGCCCGTACGCGGGACCCTCGCCGGTGCTCGTCTTCGCCGCGGTGCTGCCGCTCACGCTGGTCGTCGTCATCGCCGTCGGCACGCCGCTCGTCGGGCTCGGCGTCGACCCGAACGGACCCCTCGCGGCGGTCATCTCGCTGGCCGCGATCGCCGCCGTCTACGTCGTTCTGATCCGGCTGCTCGTGGTGGGAACGGGCGCCCTGGGTTGGGGCGCGATGGGTGTCCGGCGACCCGGCCGCGGCGTCGTCGAGGATCTCGCCTGGGGTGCCGTGCTTGGCGTGCCGGTGCTGTTCGCGACCGGGTTGCTGGCCTCGCTCCTGGCGCGCTTCCTGCCGATCCCCCCGAACGTGCTGCCGCCGGCGCCCGATACGGCGGGGCTGATCCTCAACCTGCTGGCCGCCGCCCTGATCGCACCGATCGGCGAGGAGGTCTTCTTCCGGGGGTTCGTGACGACGGCCTGGGCGAGGACGGACGGGCCGCGCGTCGCCCTGGTGCGCGGCTCGCTGTTCTTCGCCATCGCCCACGTGTTGACGCTGACCGGCGGCGACGCCGGGCAGGCCCTTGGGTTTGCCGTGTTCGCGTTCCTCGCCCGGCTGCCGGTCGCCTTCACGCTCGGTTGGCTCTTCCTCCGGCGTGGCTCGCTGTACGCACCCATCGCGCTCCACGTGGTGTTCAACGGCCTGCAGGTGCTGGCCCTCGCGGCTGTGGGCGGCGTCACCGGTTGACGTCACGGGGAGTTGCGCCGGCGTGGCTTCGGCGAGCGCCGGAGAAGCGCCGGTTGAGCCCGGGATGAGCGCCGCCGGCTAGTCTCGACCATGTCCTCGGATCCGGATGGCGGGGGGAATCGGCGGGCTCTCGTCGTTCGGGTCCGGGGACGCCCCATGCATCCGCACCTGGAGACGCGGCCGTGATCGAGGCGCACCTGGAGACGCTCCCCGCCAGCCGGGGCCGGCGGGTCCGCGAGCTGCCACTGACCGAGCGGCCACGCGAGCGGCTCGCCCTGCGCGGGCCGGGCGGGCTGACCGGCGCGGAGC
>JACDAV010000148.1 GCA_013695255.1 Chloroflexota bacterium | reverse complement strand
CCGCTGGGCAAGGGCGGCACGTTCGTCGGGCGCCACGTGTACGTGCCGCGCCGCGGCGTCGCGCTCCAGGTCAACGCCTTCAACTTTCCGGTCTGGGGCATGCTCGAGAAGCTGGCCCCGGCCTTCCTCGCGGGGCTGCCGACGATCGTCAAGCCGGCAACGCCGACCGCATACATCGCCGAGGCGGCCGTCCGCCAGCTGCTCGATGCCGGCCTGCCGCCGGGCTCGCTGCAGCTCTGGATCGGCGATCCGGCTGCGCTCCTCGAGGGCCTCGACGGCCAGGACCAGGTCGCCTTCACGGGCTCCGCGTCCACGGCCCGTCACCTGCGCACCCACCCGACGCTCGTCGAGCGCGGCGTGCGCCTGACGGCCGAGACGGACTCGCTCAACGCGTCCATCCTCGGCCCGGACGCCGGGCCCGGCAGCCCGGAGCTCGACCTCTTCGTGAAGCAGGTCGTCGTCGAGATGACGGTCAAGGCAGGCCAGAAGTGCACAGCCATCCGGCGCGCGTTCGTGCCGCGGCAACGGATGCGCGACGTCGTCGACGCGATCGCGGAACGGCTCGCGCGGGTCGTGGTCGGCGATCCCCGCGACCCCGAGGTGACCATGGGCGCGCTGGTCAGCGTGGAGCAGCGGGACGAGGTCCGGCGGAGCGTGGGCGCGCTGGCCGTGGCGGCCATGCCCGTGATCGGGGACCCGCGCCGGGTCGAGACGCGCGCCGCGGACCCCGAACGCGGCGCCTTCCTCGCTCCGCTGCTCCTGCGCGCGGACGAGCCGGAGCGGCCGGAGCCGCACCGGATCGAGGCGTTCGGCCCGGTCGCGACGCTGATGCCGTACGACTCGGTCGACCATGTCGTCGCGCTGGCCGCGCTGGGTGAGGGCAGCCTCGTGGCCTCGGTGGTCTCGCACGACCCGGAGTTCGTGGGTCCAGTCGTGCTTGGGCTCGCACCCTTCCACGGCCGACTGCTCGTCCTCGACCGGGCCGATGCGAAGGAGCAGACGGGCCATGGCTCGCCACTCCCCACGCTCGTGCACGGGGGTCCCGGCCGCGCCGGAGGGAGCGAGGAGCTGGGTGGGATCCGGGCCGTCCTGCACCACATGCAGCGGACGGCGGTGCAGGGCGCTCCGGACACGCTGGTCGCGGTGACCGGGGCGTGGACCACGGGCGCATCGAGCCGGACGGAGGCGGAGCATCCGTTCCGCAGGCCATTCGAGCAGCTCCGGGTCGGTGACCGGATCGTCGGCGGGCCGCGGACGATCGCGGACGAGGATGTCGCGCACTTCGCCGAGTTCACGGGTGACCGGTTCTACGCCCATACGGACGACGAGGCCGCGGCGGCAAACCCGTTTTTCGGCCGCCGGGTGGCGCACGGGTATCTCGTCCTGGCCTTTGCGGCCGGCCTGTTCGTCGACCCCGCACCGGGTCCTGTGCTCGCGAACTATGGCCTGGACGACCTCCGCTTCCTCGCACCGACGTTTCCGGGCGACGCCATCACGGTCGCGCTGACGGTCAAGGAGCTGGCGCCGCGGCCCAACCAGGACTACGGCGAGGTCCGCTGGGACGCAGTCGTCACCAACCAGGATGACGTCGTCGTGGCGACGTACGACGTCCTGACGCTCGTCGCGCGAGAGGGCCACTGACGGGTGCCGGCGGCCCGGTAGGCAGGACCGGCTCGAGTGACGATCCACCCGGCCAGCGGGTGGAGCCTCGGCTGAGCGGCCCGAATCGGCGCGCTGGCGCCCCATTCGCCCGCTCCTCCGACGGGTGACCCGCCCAGCGGGTCGAAGAGGCGGAGCCGAGGCGCGAGCCGGCGCCGGGGCGCGAGCGCAGGGCGCAAAGCCACGGAGCCGTGCGGTGCTACGGTCCCCCGATGAACGCCGACAAAGCACCGCCATCCACCGCCGCGTCCGACCCCCGCGGGCGGGTCCGTCCCCTCCTCCGCACGCGCCAGGTCCGCGAGTTCACGGACGAGCCGATCCAGGACGACGTCATCGACGCGATGTTGGAGGTCGCCCGCTGGTCGGGGAGCAGCCGCAACGAACAGCCATGGCGATTCGTGGTGATCCGCGACGCGGCGACGATCGCGCGACTGGCCGCCGCAGGCATGCCCCAGACCCGGCTGCTCCACACGGCGCCGGCCGCGATCGCGATCGTCCTGCCGGACGAACCGGACCGGGCCGTCTCACGTGCGTTCGACGACGGTCGCGTGGCGGAACGGCTCCTCATCGCGGCCGGAATGCTGGACATCGCGGCCGGCATCGCCTGGATCCGCGGCGACGTACGGCCGGCGATTCGCGAGGCGCTGGGGCTGCCGGACGGCTGGCTGGTGCGAACGATCGTCGGGCTCGGCCATCCCACGGCGGCCGCGCGCACGCCCAAGTCCGCGCCCGGCGAGGCGCGGCGCCCGCTGGAGGAGCTCGTCCACCGGGAGCGCTGGTCCGGCTAGGGCTGGCCTTCGGGCTGGCCACCGAGCGCCTGCACCTCCGCCCAGCGAAAGCAGTCGACCAGGTGGTCGTTGACGAGCCCCGCCGACTGCATCAGCGAGTAGACGATCGTGGGTCCCACGAAGCCGAACCCCAGCCGCTTCAGATCGCGGCTGATCGTCGTCGACGCGGCGGTCAACGGCGGAACCTCCGCGGCCGCCGTCCACCGGTTGACCTGCGGCCGGCCCTCGACGAAGGCCCACAGGTGGCCGGCGAGCGTCGTGCCCGCCGCGTGGAGTGCCATGACGGCCCGTGCGTTGCCGATCGCGGCCGCGATCTTTGCCCGGTTGCGGACGATCCCGCTGTCAACGAGGAGCCGTTCCACGTCTGCCGGGCCGTAGGCGGCCACGATCTCCGGCCGGAAC
>JACDAV010000130.1 GCA_013695255.1 Chloroflexota bacterium | reverse complement strand
CCGTCCGCCCCGCTGCGCTCGGGGTGGAACTGGACACCCAGCACGTTGCCACGCTCGATCACGGACGGGAACCAGGCGCCGTGCTCCGTGTCGGCCAGCACGAGGCGGTCCGCCTCGACACCTTCCGGCAGCCCCACGTAGGAGTGGACGAAGTAGAGATCGGGCTGTGCACCCAGCCCGCCGAAGAGCGGGTGCTCGCGGCGCCGCACGACCTGGTTCCAGCCGATGTGCGGCAGGGTCGGCGCGCCTTCGAGCCGGATCGTCCGACCGGGGAGCACACCGAGCGTGTCCGCGCCGTCCTCCTCGCTGCGCTCGAAGAGGAGCTGGAGCCCGAGGCAGATCCCGAGGAACGGCCGGCCGGCCGAGATCCAGCGGATGATCGGGTCGACCAGGCGGGCTCGGGTCAGACGCCGCATCGCCGGTGCCGCCGCTCCCACGCCAGGCACGATCAGCGCGTCGGCCGCCCGCAGCCCGTCGGTATCCCGGACGAGGGTGGGCTCGGCGCCGACGGCCAGCAGCGCCTGCTCGATGCTGACGAGGTTGCCGGCGCCGTAGTCGACGACCGCCACGCGGACCCGTCGCTCGGCGGCCGCGTTTGCCGCTGCCTCCCGGGCCCTCAACCGAGCGATCCCTTCGTCGACGCCACGCCGCTCCGGCGGGGATCCGGCTCACAGGCCTCGCGGAGCGCTCGACCCAGCGCCTTGAACGCGGCCTCGGCGAGGTGATGGTCGTTCCGACCGGAGCCGCGGATGTGGAGCGTGGCGCCTGCCGTTCGCGCGAAGGCCTCGAGCGCGTGCTCGACCAGCTGGAGCGGCAGCTCGCCGCAGCGCTCGCCGCGGAAGGGCAGGTCGATGACGGCATACGGTCGGCCGCCGACGTCGATCACCGCCGTGGCGAGCGACTCGTCCATCGGGACGGCCGCGTCGCCGAAGCGCCGGACGCCGGCCCGGTCGCCGAGCGCCGCCGCGAACGCCGATCCCAGGACGAGGGCCACGTCCTCAACGGTGTGGTGCTGGTCGACGTGGAGGTCGCCCGTCGCCCGGATCTGGAGGTCGAAGAGCCCGTGATGCGCCAGCGAGCCGAGCAGATGGTCGAGGAAGCCGATCCCGGTCACGATCGTCGTCGAGCCGTCGCCGTCGAGCCGGAGCGTGACCGTCACGTCGGTCTCGCGCGTGTGCCGGCTGGCGGTGACATGCCGGTCGCCGTCGGACCTGACCTCGACCGTCCCCATCGGCGTCGTCACGGCGCGGATTCCTCGGCGATGTCGCGAGCCGCCGCGATCAGCCGGTCGTTGTCGCCGGTGTCGCGCACGGTGACGCGCAGCCAGGCGGCAAGAGGGTGCCCGGCCGGGAAGGTGCGCGGAACGAGGCCGCGGCGCAGCAGTCCCTCGGCGGTGATCGCGGCTCGCGCCGGCGTCCCGAGGTCAGCCAGGAGGAAGTTGGTGACCGATGGGCCGACGGCCCAGCCCGCATCGCCAAGGCCGCGCGCGAGCCGGTCGCGCTCACGTTCCACGCGCTCGAGGTTGGCCTCGAGGACGTCGGGATCGGACAGCGCCTCGGTGACCACCGTGACGGACGTCGTGGCCACCGAGCCCGGCGGGCGGTACGGCGCAATCTCGGCAATCGTCTCCGGCCGGGCGATGGCAAAGCCGACACGGAGGCCGGCCAGCGCGTAGGCCTTGCTGGCGGTGCGCACGACGACGAGCCGCGGATGCCGATGCCGGAGGCCGACGAGGGACCGTCCGACGAACTCCGCATACGCCTCGTCGAGGACGACGGCCGGCGGGCGGCGCCGGTCGATGCGGGCATCGGCGGCGAGGTCGTCGAGCAGCGTCTCGATCGCGCCGGCGGGCTCGGCCAGGGCGGTCGGGTTATTCGGGCTGCACAGCCAGACGAGGGCGGCGTCGCGGGCCGCCCGGCGCGTTGCCGGAAGGTCCAGCGCCCAGCCGTCCACGGCGCCGAGGCGCGGCACGGCCACGACCGTGGCGCCACGCTGCTCGGTGATCACGCGATACATCGCATAGGTCGGCGTTGGGACAACGGCGACCGATGCGACCGACAGGAAGGCCTTGCCGGCCAGGTCGAGGACCTCGTCCGCGCCCGCGCCGACGAGCAGCTCCTCGCGGTCGACGCCATAGCGCGCGGCCGCCGCGTCGACGAGCCGGCGGTAGTCGGATGGTGGGTAGTCCGACAGCGGCGTCTCGAACTGGCCGGCGGCGAGCACCCGCGCGGCGAGCGGCGGCGGCGTGGGGGACGTGTTGAGGTCGAACCGGACGACCTGCTCGACCGCCATGCCATAGCGGGCGGCGACCTCCTCGTTCGTGGCCTCCCAGCTGTACGAGGCAGGGGCGATCGGCGAGGCGAGCGTGACGGGCGTCGGGCTCATCGATCAGGCTCGCTGCTTGCCCGCTGCTCCGTGGCCGGCGGTGTCGGGTCGGCGAAGCGAGCCTCGACGGCGTCCCGGTGGGCGAG
>JACDAV010000105.1 GCA_013695255.1 Chloroflexota bacterium | reverse complement strand
GGTCCTCACCGCTCGGCGAGCGGCAGCGACGGCCGCGCGTCGAGATCGAGGCCGGCGCGATCCCCAGCCGCGAACCGCCAGGCGCCGGCGGCCCCGATCATCGCCCCGTTGTCCGTGCATAGACCGGGCCGTGGCACGATGAGCGGCAGCCCGCACGCCTCCGCCTCCCCGGCGAGCCTCGCCCGGAGGGCGGCATTCGCCGCCACGCCGCCGCCGAGCACGATCGACCGGGCGCCGCACGCCTCTGCCGCGCGGATGGTCTTCGTGGCCAGCACGTCAACGACCGCCTCCTGGAATCCCCATGCCAGCTCGGCGGTCACCTCGGCCGCGAGCGGCTGCGAGCCATCGGCCGGCAGACCGGCATCCGCCCGGGCCTGGTCCACGATCCGGCGGGCCGCGGTCTTGAGGCCCGAGAAGCTGAAGTCGTACGAGTCGCGCAGCCAGGCGCGCGGGAAGATCGCGTCGTGGCGGTCCGCTCCCTCCGCCGCTCGCTGGATCGAGGGGCCGCCGGGATACGGCAGGCCGAGCAGCCGGCCGACCTTGTCGAACGCTTCGCCGGCTGCGTCATCGACGGTCTGGCCCAGGAGCCGGTAGGTGAGGTGGTCCTGCATCTCGACCAGGAAGGTGTGACCGCCGGACACGACCAGCGCGACCAGCGGAAAGGGCGGCTCATCGCGTTCGGCGTCGCCGGGGTCCAGCAGCCACGCCGCGTAGAGGTGGCCCTCCAGGTGGTTGACGCCGACCAGCGGCTTGTCATGAGCCCAGGCGAGCGTCTTGGCGAAGCTCACGCCGACGAGCAGCGAGCCGGCCAGACCCGGTCCCCGCGTGACCGCGACCGCTCCGACATCGTTCCACGACACACCGGCGTCCGCCCACGCCGCGTCGAGGACCGGCACGATCCACCGGAGATGCGCGCGGGCCGCGACCTCCGGCACGATGCCGCCGGTTCCGGCGTGGAGGGCGACCTGCGAGGCGACCACGTTGGCGAGGATGCGGCGACCGCCCTCGATGAGCGCGATGCCGGTCTCGTCGCAGGACGACTCGACAGCCAGCAGGAGCGGGCCGCTCATGGACCTGGACCCGCTCCCGGCGGGTGCGGCTGATCGCGCGGGCGGTCCGGCTCGTCGCCGGCCCGGACCGGCTGGCTGCCGGCGGTGCCGTGGGCCTGCAGAGTCGCGAGTTCGGCGCGGAGCCGCTCGATCCGTTCAGCCATTCGGGCCGAGTCGAGCGTCTCGGTGGTCATGATCAGCGCGTCCTCCCGGTCGTCGCTGTAGTAGTTCGGGCGGATGCCAACCGGCCGGAAGCCGTACTTCTCGTACAGGCGCCGGGCCGGCAGGTTCGAGAGCCGGACCTCGAGCGTCGCTTCGCGAGCGCGTCGCTCGAGGGCGAGGTCGAGCAGCGCAAGGAGCAGTCGCTCGCCCACCCGTCGCCGGCGCCAGGCCGGGTGGACAGCGAAGGTCGTGATGTGGGCCTCGTCGACCATCACCCACATGCCGGCGTAGCCGACCAGCTCGTCCGCCGCCCGGACGACGAGGTAGGTCGCCATCCGGTTCGTCTCGAGCTCGCTCCGGTAGGCGTGCGGAGGCCAGGGCGTGGTGAAGCTCGCCAGCTCGATCGCGTAGACCGCCGGCAGATCGGTCAACCGCATCGCCTCGATGCGCAACCTCAGCGGGGGTCGTGCGACCACGCCACCTCCCCGGTCGCCGCCGCCACGCCGCGCGGCAGCGTGACGTACTCGGGGACGAGCTCACTGAGCTGGTCGCCGCCCTGCCGAAGCCGCTCGGCACCGAGCCGCAGGAGCACCTCGCCGAGCCCCGCCCGGGCTCGTTCACCCCGCGCCACCGCGTCCGCCGGCGCCCGCTCCGCCAGGTCCACGGCCACGAGGACGTCGTCCGGCGCGAGATCCGGCTCCGACCCGCCCGCCAGGCGCCGCGCGGGTCGCCCTGCCCGGACCTCGACCCGGTCGGATGGTCCCGCGGGCATCAGCAGGACGAGACGCTCGAGGGGCAGGCCCGCATCCACGGCCGCGGCGACGAGCAGCGCCTCGCCGGTCGGGACGCCGCCGATCCGGCAACCGAGGGCGTGGGCCAGCGCCTTGGCCGTGGCGAGCCCCACCCGCAGCCCCGTGAACGCGCCGGGCCCCGTTCCGACCACGATTCCGGTCAACTGCGAGCGCTGCAGGCCCGTCTCGCTCAACAGCCGCTCGATCGCGGGCAGGAGCTGCTCGCCGTGACGGTGACCTGCCGGCCAGCGTGACAGTCCCAGTCGAGCGCCGTCCGGCGAGGCGATGCCGATGACCACCTCGCCCGTCGCCGTGTCCATGGCAAGGATCGCGCCGGGCCGCTCGTCCATCAACCGACTGCGCCCAGATAATGGGCGTGGCCGGGCGACGTGGCCCGCAGCTGGATCGTCCGCGGCTCGTCCCCGCTGCCGGCGATCAGCACGTCGAGCCGCTCCGCCGGCAGGGCGGCGGCGAGTCGCTCCGGCCATTCGATCAGCGTGACGCCGAGCGCCTGTCGCTCGTCGAGCAGGCCTCCGTCGACGGCGTCAACGCCGTCGGCGAGCCGGTAGAGATCCACGTGGAAGAGCGGCAGCCGGCCCATGTACTCGGCCATCAGCACGAAGGTCGGCGAGTTGACCGTCGCGGTCACGCCCAGGCCGGCCGCGAACCCCTTGGCCAGCTGGGTCTTGCCGGCGCCCAGCTCGCCCCACAGGCAGAGCCGGTCGCCGTTCCGGGCGGCGCGGGCGAGCGCGGCCCCGATCCGCTGCGTGGTCGCGGCATCGGGGCTGCGCAGGTCGCGCTCGAGGATGGTCGACGAGGTCACCGGCCGAGGGTAGCCCAAGGCGTGGCTCGCTGCGGGGCACCGCTCCGCCGCGGCGCGCGGTCTTACGTCAGGCGCTCGAGGTCGCCGATCGGCATGGCGATCGGCGCATCCTCGCCGAACCGGACGAGCGCGGCCTCGAGATGGGTCCCCCCGGAGAAGCGGCGAAGGCCGGCGAAGCCGGCCCACTGACCTCGCCGGCCGGCCAGCGGACCGCTCCGGACGTGGATCATGTCCGGCGGATCGACCTCCGGTGGAACGCCCTGCGGGTCGAAGACGAGCGCCGGCGGCGTGCCGACGATCGCCACCTCCCGACCAGCGAGGCGCTCGAGCAGCCGCATCGCTCCCTCGGCGATCGGACGGCGCTGGGAGCCGTGCAGCACGAGGACCCCGAACGCCGGCACCTGGTGGAGGGATGATCGCTGGCGTGCCTCCGAGGCGAGGTAGTCCCGGCGGTCCTTGCCGGGCAGCGTGGCGACGATCACGCCGCGGATCCCCATTGCCCGAGCGCGGGTGAGCGCCTCGGCATCGATCCGGGCGCCGACGACGAGGATCGCGCCGGCCGACCCGACGTCCAGCGAGCGCGGGCGCAGCTCCCCGTCGGCCCCGGTTGCGATCTCGAGGCGCCCGCGGGCGGCATCGCCGAGTGCGAGCACCCCCCAGAGGGCCGAGCCCGCGCTCCGGATCACCAGCCCCACACCGGGGCGGACCTCGCGAACGATCCCCTCGATCGGCGAGTGAACGGCCTCGTGCTGCTCGCCGATGGCGATCCGCCAGCGGCCGCCGGTCTCGAAAAGGATCTCGCCCTCGGGGTGGGGCGACCGGCTTCCCTCGCCACCACGCGCGGCCGGGGCGGCGCTCCAGCGGTCACCGGGCTTGCCGCCCGGCCGGGCCGGGACGTCGATCAGGCGGGCATCCCGGAGCCGGTCCGCGAGGGGGATCCCGGGCACGACGGACTGGCCGGCGGTCACCCTTGGCCGGTCGCCGGGCCGGAGCGGGAGCCAGGCGTCCACGGTCGGCTCGATGAACCGGCGGCTGGACACGAGCTCGAGGCCGGGCGGCATCGTCCGGGCGAGCGGGTCGGTCATGGCTCGCCCCCGATCCACAGGGCACCCTGCCAGGCTGCCAGGAGCTCGCGGCGCCGGTCCGGACGGTCCGGCAACCGGAGCGGGACGTCACGCAGGTCGACCAGCAGGCCGCCCAGGCCGCCCGCGACGTCGATTGCGAAATGGCGGCCGCGCGTCCCCAGCCGAACGGTGTCCCGGAACTCGAACTCCGCGACGGCGGTCTCGCCGGGCGGAAGGTCGACGAGCTCCAGGCCGCCCGGGAGCAGGTCCAGCTCCGATGACCCGGCGGTACCGTGGACCACCAGCCGGCCGCCGCTGCGCCCGGCGCGCATGCCCTGGGGCATGATCACCGAGCCGAGCGGCACGAGCAGGTCGCTGGCCAGATCGGCCACGACGGCCAGCCGCTGCGGTGCCGCCCCGATCGTCCCGAGCGGCGCCAGCAGACGCGCGTGATCGTAGGCCAGCTGGACCGCACCGGCTCGGCGGACCACGTCGGCCACAGCCAGCGCGATCGCCGGCCCGGGTGCCACGGCGAAGGCGCCCCCGGAGACGACGAGGAGATCGGCCGGCGGCAGCGCACTGAGCTCCGGCGTGGCGGCGACCAGTCGGGCGACGGCCGCTCGGGCGGCGGCCAGCCGGAACGCGGCGCCCTCGCCGGCGACGTGGCCCCACGGGAGCAGCCGAAGGTCCCGCAGGCGGTCGCGCGTGCGGTGGCGGTCGAGCCGAACCGTCGACCAGGCCAGCACACCGTCGATCGACGCCTCGTCGGGCTCGATCGGAGCGAGGCCGCCGCTGGCGTGGACGGACCACTGGAGATTGCCGGGCTCGTCGGTCCGTCCCGGGCCGGCCTGCACACGGACGCCGCCATCGAGCCCGATCTCGATCCCCTCGACGCGTCGGTCGAGCGCAGCGGCAAGTGCCCGCACGCCCAGTGCGAAGGCCGGCCGCGACTCGTCCGCTCCACCCCGCGCACGCCCGAGCAGCTCGCGCAGGGCGGTGCCGGGCGGTGCTCCGGCCGTGGCGGCAGGGCCCAGAAGCACCTCGCCAGGGCGATCCGGCGCAGCCGCGAAGCGGGGGGCCTGCTCCGCCATCGCACCGGTCAGGATGACCGTCAGCTCCGGCCGCCGTGACGCGGCCGCCGCGGCCAGCGCGGCGAGTGAGCCGAGCGCATTGCGCTCGTCGGCCGCAGCGGGCTCGCCAGCGCCGACGAGGATCGTGCGCACGTCACGATCGAGGAGCAGGCTCGACAGGGCCAGCGAGTCGAGCCGTTCGGCGCTGCCGGACCGGACGCGCCAGCCGGTCCGCTGCCCGGCCGCGACGAGCGGCTCGAGCGATCGCTCCGTCGCGGCGATCACCGCCAGCCCCACGGGCGGGGTCGACCGTGCCGTCAGTCGCGGCCAGCGGTCGGACGACTCGGTCTGGAGCGCCGCCGCGAGCAACGGGTCTGACGCGACGAAGCGGGCGGTCAACGCCGCCAACACGGCGTCGGCCGGCGCTCCGGCGGGCAGCGACAGCGCCCCGAGCAGCCGGAGCCTCCCGGCCACCCGGCCAACGAGCGCGACAGCCGTCGTCGCGACCCCCAGGTCCATCGCGTAGAAGGCGCGCGCTTCGCCGCTCACGGCGCCACCATTCCCGGGCGCAGCGGGATGCGGGCCAATCGCGCCGCCCGGGACGGAATCATGGCTGGCTCAGGCGTCCCAGGTCGACTCTTCGTCGATCTCCTCCAGCCGCGCGATGAGCAGCTCGATCCCGGCATCGTCGGCGAGGATGGCGGTCACGCCCTCCAGCTCGCCCCCGAACAGGCCGCGCAGGACCGGGTCGAAGAAGAGCATCGCGTTCGCGCCGAGCGGACGGTACGGGCGGCTGGCCTGCAGAAAATGAACCGCCGGACCGGTCAGCCCGCGCACCTGGATCTCGCGTGCGACCTCCTCGACGAGCTCGTCGCGCTGCTCCTCGCCGGGCTCGAAGGGCAGGCTCACCGGGCGACGGGTCGATCGACGGCAGGCGCCGGCTCGCCCGCCGGCTCGGCCAGGGCGGCCTGGAACGCCTGGTAGGCGGCGGCACCGCGGAGCGCGAAGACAACGTGCTCGATCGTGGCCCACGCCGGCAGCTCCTCGCGCACGGTCCGGACCGTGATCCGCGCCGACTCGTCGAGCGGGAACCCGCCGACGCCGGTGCCGAGGGCGGGAAAGGCGACGCTCGTGGCGTTGATTTCGCCGGCCCGGGCCATGGCGCTCCTGACGGCCGCCTCGATCGCGGCCGCGCTCGTCCGGCGATCGCGGTCGAGCGAGACGGCGTGGATGACCGCGCGCGCCGCGAGCCTGCCGGACGGCGTGACGATCGACTCGCCGAGCGTGACCGGCGCCTGCCGGACGGCGGCCAGCTCGATCTCGTCGCCGCCGGCGCGCTTGATGGCGCCGCCGACGCCGGTCGCCATCCACAGCGAGACGGTGGCGGCGTTCACGATGGCGTCCACCTCGAGGTCGCAGATGTCGCCGTTCCAGAGCTCGATCCGAGCCACCGATTCTCCCCGCGCGCGAGCGTCCGGATCCCGACCGCTCCGGCCGCCGCATGGTACACCCGAGGCAATCGGGCGGACATGCCGGTGACCACCTCCCACGCGTTGGTGGCTCGGGCGCGCGCCACGGTCCGGACGTCGATCCGATCGTCGTCCTGCCGCCCGAGCAGCACGAATTCATCGTCCTCGTCGACCGGTGGGCCGGGAACCGTCGTGACGTCGGCCATCACGGCGTCCATCGCGACGTTGCCCACGAGCGGCACACGGACGCCGCGGACGAGGGCCTGGGCCCGGTTCGAGAGGGAGCGTGGCCAGCCGTCCCCGTAGCCGACCGGCAGGGTCGCGATCCGGCTCGGGCGGGTCGTGATGAAGGTCGGGCCGTAGCTCACGCCGTGACCGGCCGGCAGATCCGCGACCCTGACCGCCCGGGCGTGGAGGCTGAGCACCGGTCGGAGCAGCGCGCCGAGCGCGGACTCCACGGGTCCGATGTCGTCCGGGACGATGCCGTAGATGGCAAGACCGGGGCGCACCGCGTCGTGGGCCGGCGCATTGCCGAGGACCAGGGCACCGGACGCCGCCACGTGCCGCGCCGGCACACGCACGCCAGCCGCCGCGAGTCGTTCGAGGGCGTCACCAAAGACCCTCACCTGGCGCGCGGTCAGCGTGGCCGCGCCGGGATCCTGGAGATGCGTCCAGATGCCCGCCAGACGAAGCCCATCCACCAGCGTGATGCGGCGCGCGGCGTCGGCCACCTCGGCGATGGGAACCCCACCCCGACCGAGCCCGGTCTCCACCTCGAGATGGACCGCCAGCGTGCGACCGCCGGACCACCCCTCGGCCGCCGCGACCAGCCGGTCCAGCAGCGCCGCATGACCGGCCGTCGTGGCGACGCCCGCATCGGCCGCTCGATGGGCGAGGGACGGCGGCACCGGGTAGAGCACCAGGATGGGGATCGCCACGCGCTCGTCCCGCAGCGCGAGCGCCTCGTCGAGGGTCGCGACGCACAGCCCGTCCGCACCGGCCGCCTCGAGCGCCAGCGCGACCGGCCCGGCACCGTGGCCGTACGCGTCGGCCTTGACCACGGGCTCGATCCGCACACCCGCCGGGACTGCCGCGCGGATGGCCGCCAGGTTGGCGGCGAGGGCGTCGACGTCGATCTCGAGCCAGGCGGTCCGGGGCAACGGCGGGAGGCCCGCATCGGCGAGTCGGGCCTCGATCGGTGGCCGCGGAGGGCGTGGTGCGGTCAGGCCGGGCCCCCGCTCGTCCCCTGATCGCGTGCCCGGAACCCGAGGCGTGCCCCGGCCCGCCGTCGCTCGGAGATCGCCGCCAGCCGGCGCCTGGCCATGGCGATCGGCTCCGGCAGGTCCGAGGCGAGCAGCCCCGCGTCCCCCAGGCGCTCGCGGACCGTCTCGCCGGCAAGGCCGTGCAGGTAGACGCCGAGTCGAGCGGCGTCGAAGGGCGCCAGGCCCTGGGCGAGCAGCGCGCCGATGACGCCGGCCAGCACGTCGCCGGTGCCGCCACTGGCCAGGGCGGGGTTCTCGAACGGAGCGACCGCGATCGATCCGTCCGGTCCGGCGATGACCGTGCGGGCGCCCTTGAGGACGACGACCTGCTGCCACGTCTCGGCCGCGTCGCTGGCTGCGGCGGCGCGCGCCTCGTCGTCGACGTTGAGCTCGCCCGGCGGGTCCGGCTCGAGGCCGCCGGCCGCCCGCAGCCGCACGAACTCCCCGGCATGGGGAGTCAGCACGGCTCGGCGGTTCACACCCTCCCACCAGGCGTCGAGGCTGGCCAGGGAGCGCAGCGCCTCGGCGTCGAGCACGATCGGCGCGGGGGTCGGGTCCTCCGGCACCGCGAGCAGGCGACGGACGAGCTCGGTCGTGGCCAGGCCAGGGCGAAGACCGGGGCCCAGGACGATCGCGTCGTGCTCGTGGTCGAGGATCCGCGCCAGCGCGTCGGTCGGGTCGACCTCCTCGACGTCGTCCTCCGGCAGCGCCATCGTGGTCGCCTCGACGACCTTGGCCGCGAAGAGGGGCTGGAGTGATTCCGGGACCGCCAGCGTCACGAGCCCGGCCCCGGCACGCCCGGCGGCCCGGCACACGAGCAGCGCCGCGCCGGCGTAGTCGAGCGAGCCGGCGATCACGAGCAGCTTGCCGAAGTCGCCCTTGTGACCGCGCGACGGCCGCTCCGGGATCAGGTCGGCGACCGCCTCGTCATCGAGCACGGGCCGTTCGGATTCCGGCTCGACGCCCGGGGAACGCGCTCCGAAACCGACCGGTCGCTCAGTCACGGGGGTCCTCGCCGCCGCCGGGGGTCCCCCGCCCGGCGTCCTGCAGCGTCCGGAGCCGCTCCATCCGCGCCAGCAGCCGGCGCTCCCGGTCGTCGAGCCGCTCGTCGATGTCGAGTGGAAACACGTACCGCCCGCCAGCGCTGCGGACGCCGAACGCGATCGCCACCGCGTAATCAGCCTCGTGGCTGATCGACACGGCAACGCGCTCCATGCCCAGCTGCTCGGCGCGCTGCGCCGCCCGGCCGTGCAGCCGGATCGAGGGCTGACCGGTAGGCAGCCGCTCGACCTCGATGTCCCGCCAGCCGATCCCCCGCACGCCAAGGCCGAGCACTTTCGAGACCGCCTCCTTGGCTGCCCACCGGCCGGCGAGCGTGGTGGGCCGGTCGCGCACGTAGCGCTGCTCGGCCGGGGTCAGGACCCGCCGCACGAACCGGACACCGAAGCGCTCGAGCGTCCGGCGGATCCGGTCGACGCGGATGATGTCGATCCCGACTTCTTCGATCGAACCGGCAGCCTCAGCGGGCATGGGCCACCCGGATTACTCGACGGTGACGGACTTGGCGAGGTTGCGCGGTTGGTCCACGTCCGTGCCGCGAGCGACGGCGACATGGTAGGCGAAGAGCTGGAGCGGAATGATGGCCAGGACCGCGCTGAGCGCCTCGTGCGTGTCCGGGACCCAGCAGACGTCGTCGGCGAAGCGCTCGACCTGCGAGTCGCCTTCCGTCGCGATCGCGATCACCCGGGCATCCCGGGCGCGACCCTCCATCACGTTGCTGACGACCTTCTCGTAGACGGACGAGCGGGTCGCGACCGCCACCAGCGGGCACTCCGCGTCGAGGAGCGAGATCGGGCCGTGCTTCATCTCGCCGGCCGCATACCCCTCGGCGTGGACGTAGCTGACCTCCTTGAGCTTGAGCGCGCCCTCCAGGGCCGCTGGGTACGTGTAGCCGCGCCCGACGTACATGAACCCGCGGGAGTTGACGTATCGACGGGCCAGCTCCGGGACGCCGGTCGCGGCCTGCAGGGCGCGGGCAGCCGCCTCCGGCAGGGCGCGCAGCGCGGCGCCAAGCTCGAGCTCCTGTTCCGCACCCAGCGCCCCGCGCGCCTTGGCAATCGCCGCGGCCAGCACGACCAGCGTGGTCACCTGCGTCACGAACGTCTTGGACGCGGCGACCGCGATCTCCGGACCGGCCTGCAGGAACAGGACCCGGTGGGCCTCGCGCGTGATGGCCGAGCCGACGGTGTTGGTCACGGCGATGATCGGGCAGCCGCGCTCACGGGCAAGGCGGGTCGGCGCGATCGTGTCCGCGGTCTCGCCGGACTGGGTGACGGCGATGACCAGGGTGCGCTCGTCCAGCGGCGGCGGGCCGTACCGGAACTCGGAGCCGAACGTCGCGCGAGCGGGGATGCCGATCCAGTCCTCGATCGCGGTCGCGCCGACGAGCGCCGCGTAGTAGGCGGTCCCGCAGGCGACCAGCTCGACGCGGTCGATGGTCCGGAGCGTCTCGTCGAATCCCTCGAGCTCCTCGAGCCAGATCCGGTCGTTGCGGGTCACCCGGCCGGCGATCGCCTGCCGGAGCGATGTCGGCTGTTCGTGGATCTCCTTGAGCATGAAGTGCTCGTAGCCGCCCTTCTCGGCCGACTCGGGCGACCAGTCGACGGTCGTGACGGCCCGCTCGACCGGCGCGCCGTGGATGTCCGTGATGGCGACGCCGGACGGCCGGATGTCCGCGACGTCGCCCTCCTCCAGGTAGATCACCCGGTTCGTGTGGGCCAGGATGGCCGCCACGTCGCTGGCGAGGAACGACTCGCCGTCCGCCACGCCGACGACGAGCGGGACGTCCTGGCGTGCCCCGACCAGGCGGTTCTCGCCGCGGTGCATGACGACCAGCGCATAGGCGCCTTCGAGCTTGCGGAGTGCCGCTCGGGTCGCCTCGGCGATGTCGCCGGTGTAGGCCTCCTCGATGAGGTGGGCGATCGCCTCCGTGTCCGTCTCCGACGTCAACCGGTGGCCGCGCGCCTCGAGCCCGTCGCGAAGATCGCGGAAGTTCTCGATGATCCCGTTGTGGATGACGGTGATCTCGCCGGTGCAGTCCTGGTGGGGATGCGCGTTGAGATCGTTCGGCCGGCCGTGGGTCGCCCAGCGCGTGTGGGCCAGCCCGATCGCCGCGTGCGGGGTCCGGTTCGCGATCGCCGTCTGGAGGTTCGCCAGCTTGCCGGCGCGCTTCTCGACGAACAGGTCGCCGTCCTCGTCGACGAGCGCGATGCCGGCCGAGTCGTAGCCCCGGTACTCGAGCCGCTTCAGGCCCTCGATGAGAATCGTGCCCGCCTCGCGCGGACCGGTGTAGCCAACGATGCCGCACATGCCAGTCAGGTTCTCCGTTCAACCACCCGGGAAACGGGCGGGTCGCGGTCAAGCACGAGACCCTCGGAGGTCGGAGGCGGAGCTCCGCGACGCCATCCGCCCGAGGACTCGGAGGCGGAGCTCCGCGACGCCATCCGCCCGAGGACTCAGTTTAGTCGCTCCCCGGCGAGCGTCGCGAGCGCGTCCGCGAGCTCGACCACCAGCGCCGCGTCCTCGCCTTCGACCATGACCCGCAGGGCAGGCTCCGTGCCGGATGGCCGGACGAGGACCCGGCCGGCGCGGCCGAGCCGCGCCTGGGCCTGCTCGATCGCGTGCTGCAGGGGCCGGTCGCCCTCCCACTGGTCCTTGTGCCTGGCCCTCACGGCACGTTGTTGCTGCGGCAGCATCGGGATCTGGGCGGCCAGCTCGCCCAGCCCGGCGCCGCGCCGGGCCATCACCCGGAGGAGCTCGACGGCGGTCACGATCCCGTCGCCCGAGGTGGTGTGGTCGAGCACGATGACGTGCCCGCTCTTCTCCCCGCCCAGCGAGGCGCCGGACACCTGCATCCCCTCGAGAATGTACTTGTCCCCGACCGGCGTCCGGATGACCTGCCCCCCGGCGTTCTCGACGACCCGCTGGAGACCACCGTTCGAGAGGACCGAGACGACGAGGGCGCCCTGGGGCAGGGTGCCGCGCTCGAGCCGGTCGAGGGCGAGGATGCCCAGCACCTGGTCGCCGTCGACGACCTCGCCGGACGCGTCGACCGCGATCAGCCGGTCCGCGTCCCCGTCGAGCGCGAACCCGGCCTCCGCGCCCGAGGCGAGGACAGCGGCCTGGAGGGCGGCCGGGTCCGTCGCCCCCGACCGGACGTTGATGTTCACGCCGTCCGGCTCGTTGTGGATGACCTCGACCCGGGCGCCCGTGGCGGCGAGGATCCCGGGTGCGACGACGCCGCCGGAGCCGTGAGCGCAGTCGAGGACGACGCGGACGCCGTCCGCTCCGACGTTCGTCGCCAGCGCCGTCCGGTGCTCGACGTATCGGGCCAGCAGCTGGCGGGCGTCGTGCGCCTCGCCGATCGCCTCGTTGCCCACCCCGCCGAGCTCCTCGGA
>JACDAV010000058.1 GCA_013695255.1 Chloroflexota bacterium | reverse complement strand
GATCAGGCGACGCCCTGGGGCGCGGCGCCTGAGCGAACGCCGGCACGCCAAGAAGGGCCCCGGCGCGCGATCGGAGCGGCGCGACTAGAGCTTCGAGGTCGAGCTGCGGCTGTTGCGGTCGAGGATGGCGAGTCCCATCGCGGCTGCGGGGATGAGCGCCAGGGCCACGAGGATTCGTGGAGCCCCGCCGACGAGCATCCCAATCGCGATCCCCAGCGACAGCGTCGTCCCGGCGGTCAGCATCTCGTCCGAGCCGCTCTCGATCCGCCTCGCCGCCTCGTCCACCGCGGCCCGGGTCTGGGCGGCGGCCTCAGGCAGGTGCGCGGCGACGGTTTCGGCTGCGCCGCGAACGTTGGCCGCGACCTCACCCGCCGTCTGCCGGACCGATGCGCCGTCCGTGCTCTCGGCGCTGTCCGCGGCGAAGTCTGTGGTGCTGCGGGTGGTCATGTGTCGTCTCCTTTATCGAGCAGGCGTCACGGTCATCACGCGAGGAATCGTCACCTTGCCCGTTCATCGTAGCGATCGGCGGACTCCGCCGAGCCGTTGCCCGGATGCGGGCGGTTTCAGTCGCGTGACAGGCGTCACTCCGTCCGGACACAGCATGACACCCGCCGGCGGAGCCGGCGGGTGTCTCGAGCGGCGGTGGGCTACAGGCGGCGGTCGCGGTCGTCGACCTTGTCAGCCTCGTTCCTGAGATCGTCACCCGCGTTGCCCAGGTCCTTGCGGACCTCGTCGCCCGCGTTGGCGAGCTTGTCGCCGGCGCTCTCGTCGCCGTCGGCCTTGCGCAGGCCCCGCTTCACGTCCGTCTCGCCTTCGCGGTAGGTCTTCTTGAGATCGTCCACGGAGTCACCTCAATTCTGCGACGCCGATGCGGCGGCGTCAGTGAGATCACCGTAGGCGGTCCTGCCTATCGCCTCGACGCCGCAGCCGCCGGAAGGAGTGTCAGAGGAGTTGCATCGGCGCAGCGACCCGGGGGACCCGCGGACACAGAACACGGACGGCTCGAGGAGGGGGCTCTCGGCATGCAGTCCCAGCGCGTCCATTCGTTCTGCGGCCGGACATGTCCGGACGTTCCTGGACGCCACTGGACGGTCGCATAGGTGGTCAAATAGGTGGTCAGCCGACAAAGAGGCTCACCGTCGGATTGTGGCGCCAAGGGTTACGGCTTGAGGCTCCGTACGCACGGGTTGTCGCGAAGCCTGGTATCGCACGTGCTTTAGGAGCTGGTGGCGCAGGAGCGGTGTAGGCGTTTGAGGCGCTGAGCGTGGTTTCCGCGAGCGAGCCTACGCCGATTATCCTGCGGTTCGAGTGCGACGCAGTCGCGTGTGCTGCCAGCCACGTCCGCCGGCCAATGGGCCGCGCCGCGGTAGTCGTGACGCACATAGCAACGGTCGGCCAGATGATCACCGAGTCGGCACGGTGTAGGGTTCGAGGCCCTCGGACCGACGCCACGGCCTTACTCGCGCGTACGAAAAGGGCTCCGTCGGGGGTACGAAAGTACTACTGCGCGTCGTACTTGCTGCCCTGCGTCTGTATTGTCTGCATGCCGCAAGGAGGGTGGGTTTTTTCTGACCCTCTCGAGGTGAGGCCCGTTGACGCGTAGCAACCCGTCGGCGGGCCTGTCCGTGAGGCAGGTCAACAAATGCGCCGCTGCGAGGCGGGTGCAACGAAGTCCGACCCGATTACCGCCCGGTGGCCCAATCGCCGGGCGCACGGTGTCACCACTCTCCCTGCGCCGCGCGGCACGACGAGAGATCGCAGAAACGCATATTGGTGCGGCCCGTGTTGGGCCGAGTCTTCGCCAGCCATCCGGTTCGGAACCTGGCGATGGAGGTTGCTACCCATGAAACGATTCACGTTGCTCGCTCTATCGGCGCTGCTCGCGCTCGCCTTCGTCCTGCCCGCGACTACGGCTGCAGCACGCCCCGCCAGCGGCGGGCTGCTCACCGACGTCGCGGTCACCGGCGTCCTCGAGGACGGGCAGAACTTCACCGGCTCCCTGAACATCGACGAGATCACGCGCGTCGGGGACCAGCTGGCGTTTACCGGTAGCGTCCTGGACGCAGCCGGCAATGTAGTCGGGACGTTCGAGGATGTCATCGGGATCCTGACCCCGGGTGGCGGTCATGCGAAGTGCGACATCCTCTTCCTCGACCTCGGTCCGATCTTCCTCGACGTCCTCGGACTCGAGATCGATCTGTCGCGGATCATCCTCGACATCAACGCCGTGCCGGGCCCCGGGAACCTTCTCGGGAACCTTCTGTGCGCGGTTGTCGGCCTGCTCGACCGCGATCCGCTCGGTGCTGGCCTGTCGAACCTCCTGGATAGGTTGCTCGGGATCATCAACAACCTGCTCGGGTAACTCCCGAGGTCCCGTTCGAGAGCCGGGGGCATTGCCCCCGGCTCTACCATTTCTGTGGCGCACGGCCGCCGAGGACGGGCCGATTCCAGCGCTGTCCCGACCACGACATGTCGCCGACCCGCTCTGCTCCCGCCGCGACGGCTGTCACGGTGGCGAGCAAACCCCCAGGCGGCCCGGTCCCGCGACGCGGCGCCGCCGACACCCGCACGGGTCCGTCACGGGCTCCGGTCAGCTGGCATTGGGAACAGTCGTTACCCTCGGCGACGCGCCCCCTGGTCCCCGGTCTGGTTCGCGACGGCCAAGGCGCCGCCCGTCCTGCTCAACTTTCCGGCGAGCTCTGTCCGGGAGCGGACCCCGAGCTTCCGGTACGTGCTCGTTAGGTGGACTTCGACTGCGCGTACGGTCACGAAGAGGTGATCCGCCACCTCCCGGTTCGTCCTGCCGGCGGCAACGAGCTCCGCGACTCGACGCTCGCCGGGCGTCAGCACGGATAAGACGTCGCGGAACTCGCCCTCGTGCCTTCCCAGCAGTCGCCGGGTCTTCGCGGACCACAGGGTAGCCCCCAGGCGGTCGAAGGTCTCTAGCGCAGCCTCGAGCGACAGCCGCGCCGCCTTCCGCCGGCGGGTTCGCCGTTCGATCGTCCCGAGCGCGAGCAACGCGCGGGCACGATCGAACGACTGCGCAACGGCGCCATGCTCGTCCAGCGCGCGGGCTAGGTCATCGGCGGCGGCTGCTGCCTCGCGCGACGCGGCCGCGTGCATCGCCCGGCACCGGGCCGCCGCGAGGATTGCCCAGCCGCGCGATAGCCGGGCCGCATCGGCCTCGTAGGAGGTCAGGAGAACGTTGGCCCTGTCGAGATGACCGAGGCTGATCAGGGCCTCGATCTCGTCCGGCATGAACCGCAGGACGCCGGGCTCGCGGATGCCGACGACATCGAGCCACGTCACGAGGGGACCGAGGTGTCGATGAGCTTCAGCCGGGTCGTCCAACGACAGCGCCACGAATCCGAGGACGCCCTGGTTCAGCATCATCCCGACGACCGAGCCTGAATGCTGCGATAGCTCCAGGCCGGCCAGAGCCGTCACGCGGGCGTCGTCGCCGAGGCCGAGATGCGCCTCGATCAGGCCGCGCGCATACAGAACCTGCGCGCGGATCGGCTCCTGACCCGTCTGCAAGGCGAACGCGTGCGCCGCCCCCGCGGAGCGGTGCGCTTCCGCCCAGTCGCCGGCCCACGTCGCGGCCTCGCTGATCTGGGCCAGCAGGAAGGGGAGTGACGTCTCCTCCCCGGCTTCGTTCGTCAGGCGGTGGAGTTCCGCGAAGCGATGCCGAGCACCGTCAAGGTCCCCGGACCACTTGAGCATCATGGCCAGCATCATGCTGGGACGCCACTCAATCGGAACTTCGCCGCCGGGGCGCTCGCATTCGACGGCACGGTCCATCACGCCGCGGTCGAGGCCCGCGCCTAGCAGGAACCCGGTCATGCTCGCTGCCGCCAGCACCTCGGCGAGCATGGGATCGGCCGGCCGATCCTCGAGGAGCCGGAGCGCGACCCTGGCGTGCTCGGCCGCGTCCGGCACATCACCACAGAGCGTGACGGCCCATGCCAGGTCGCGCTCTACCCCCGCCCGAAGCGACACGTCTTCGCCGACCTCGCCCAAGGCTCGCGTCAGGAGCTCCGCGGCGATCGCACAGCTGTCGCTGCGGTAGCGGATCTTGGCAAGACGGCGCAGGACGTCCGCCCGGACGGCGCCCGGGGCCAACTCGGACACGAGTTCCTCAAGCAGGTCGCGTGCTCGGGAGGTGTCGCCGCTCAGGAAGTGGAACTCCGCCGCCTGGACGCGCCGCCGGTCGCGGCCGGCGCGATCGCCGCTCGGCGTCAGCCGCGCGGCCTGATCGGACAGGGTCGCTGCGGCGTCTGGAGCGCCCCGCGCGCCGGCGGCGCGGGCGGCGCCCTCGAGGACGGCCGCAACTCCCTGGTCCGGTCCGTCGGCCGCGAGCGACAGGTGTCGCGCACGCTCGTCGGGCGCCCGGGCGAGTGGCGCGAGCCGTGCGTGCAACTCACGGCGCGCCGCTCCACCGAGGGAGTGGTACAGGGTCGAAGCGTACAACGGGTGAGCGAACGCCAAGTGAACCCCGTCCAGCTCAAGGATCCCGGCGCGAATGGCGTCGTCGACCAGGTGGGAGACGTGCCGCCCCGGCGCGGCCCTCTCGAGCAGCGCGACCGCCGGGTCCGAGACGGCGGCCGCGATCACGAGAACTTCCCGGAGATCGTCGGGAAGGGCCATCAGGCGCTCGCGGACGAGGTCCTGCAGCTCTCCCGGTACTGGCAGCGGCTCCCCGGGCTTCACGCGGACCTCGCCGCGTTGAATGCCGCGAGCGATCTCGAGCGCGAACATCGGATTGCCGCCCGATGCCGCGGCAATCTGGGACAGCAGGGGCGGCGGGAAGCCGGCGTCGAGTCGGGCCCGAAACAGCTGGTCGAGCGCGCCCTTCGAGAGGGGTGTCAGCTCGACTCGGTGCGGGTCGCGCTGAACGAAGTCACGTGGCGGCAGCACCGGTAATCCATGCCGCTGCCCGGGTCGCAACGATGCCGCGACGCCGACGCGCTCGTCTGCGAGTCGGCGAAGAACAAACTCCAGCACCCGGGCGGTCGGCGCGTCGAGCCATTGGTAGTCGTCGACGGCCACGACGATCGGAGCCTCCCGCGACAATGCGCGAATCAGGCCAAGAGTCGCCACGGAGACCGAGCGCTGATCCGGCGGCACGTCACCCGGTTCCGCGACGAGGGCGGCCACCTCCAGCGCACGGTGCTGTGGCTCGGGAAGGACGTGACGCGACCGGCCAAGGACGTTCTGAAAGAGGTCCCCGAGCGCCGCGAATGCCAGTGATGCCTCGGACTCTGCCGGGTGGCAGGCTAGAACCGTGTATCCCCGGGTCGCTGCCGCGTCGACCGCCGACCGCCAGACCGTCGTCTTGCCCGCTCCGACCTCGCCTTCGAGTAACAGGGCCGCGGGTCCGAGATTGACGTTGTCAAGGAATCGATCGACGACCCCGAGCTCGACGGCCCGGCCGAGAATCACGTCACGCATGGCGGACTTCGGCACTCGGCGGGCGTCGGAGTGTCGCGGCCAGGGGACCGAGTGAGCTCTGTGACGGTACGGGCGTCATGACCTCGGCGTGGAGCGGAGCTATTGGACCGCGAGCGGGCCCTGCCCGGCGGCTCCGCCGTAGCCTACCGCCACTCCACCGCGGGCACCGCCATGCCTGCCTGTCGTGACGCTTCGGCATCAACGCTCGAGAGACTGTGGGTTCCCGTACTGGCGTTGCCCCGCGCCGGTCCCTACGGTCGGTGCACGAGGGCGATCAGCCCTACCGCAGCTCTGGAGACACCATGCAGAACTTCGACCACGTCGAGCGTGGCTGGCAGGCCGTCGACCGCACGGGCGGCAAGATCGGCACGATCGAGGAGATCGGCGCGAACTACTTCGTCGTGTCCAAGGGGCTGATCTTCACCAAGGACATCTATATCCCGGTCTCGCGCGTGACGGCGACCGATCCGGGTGAGGGCATGGTCCGCATCGACGTGGACAAGGACCAGCTTGACGGGATGGGCTGGGACCAGCCGCCACTCGGCACCGGCATGGCCGCCGACACGGACACGGCGTATGGCACGACGGACGACTCGGCCTACGCGACGAGCACCGCCAGCACGTCGTACGCGGCGCCCGAGACGGCGGCGTCTTACGACACGTCGCGCACGGCCAACGTCGACGACTCCGTCCGCGTGTCGCTCCACGAGGAGCAGCTCCGGGCAGGGACCGTGAAGGAGCAGACCGGGGAGGTAGTCGTGACCAAGAACGTCGTCGAGGAGCAGCAGACGATCGACGTGCCCGTGACGCGCGAGCAGGTCGAGGTCAAGCGGTTCGCGGTCGATCGCCCGGCCGACGCAAGCGACATCTCCGACACGGACACCATCCGCGTGCCGGTCAGCGCCGAGCGCGTCGAGGTGAGCAAGGACGCTCGCGTCGTCGAGGAGATCGAGATTAGCAAGCACGCGGTGACGGGCACCCAGCGCGTGTCCGACACCGTCCGACGGGAAGAGGTCAACGTCGAGCAGGACGGCGACGTCACGCTCGCTGACGACTCGAACCTGTCCTCGGCCAAGCGCCGCCGCTAGTGCGACGGTCAAAACCGTGGCTCCTGACCGTCCCGCGGTCGGGAGCCATTCATGGCACGCCCCCGCACGCCAAGGGCCATGAGAGGTTGGTATGCAAGACATCCAGACCGCGCTCGCCCGCTGGCGGGCCGCCGAGCGGTGTTTCGACGCAGCGCCCCCAGGTTCCCCAGAGCGCGCCAAGGCCGAGCAGGAGTGTGACGAAGCCCAGGCGGCATACAAACGGCTCGTGGAGCGATCGACATCCGGGCGGCACCGCCATGACGTGACCACGCATCGCGACACCCGAGGATCGCAGTGATCAGCGAGAACGACGGGTACTGGAGATCCGTCGTCGAAGCGGCGCGCCGCGTCATCGCCAAGGGCGAACGGCCTTGGTATGGCGCCCGATACGGCCGCCAACTCGACGGCACGTACCGAGCAGTCGTGGCTGAGCTCCCGAATGTCTCCGTGGTCGTGACCGGGCGCAAGGGGATCGAGGCGGCGCTTCGGGCGCGCATCGCCCTTGTTCTTGACGTCGACGAGGAGGCATTCGACCTGACGGTCAGGGGATATCCGAGGCCTCGGGACGCGGATGGCTCCAGTTGGTCATGAATTTTCAGCGGACAAGTCGGGACGGACAGCCCGCACCGTTACACTCGGCGGCGGATGAGTCGGGGTCAACCTGCCCCGACATGCGCCGGCGCCGAGGGAGAGACACCTCATGCAGAAAGTAGCGGTCGCTCAGGACCCGCTCGCGGCAAGCACGGACGTCGACCCCGCTCTGCTGCGCGAGCTCGTCGCCCATCTCCGGCAGGATCGAACCCCGCTGCGTGAGGAATGGACTCGCCGGATCACAGACGAGCGCCTGCTCAGTGTCATGACGCCAGAGGAGATCTTCTCGGAGGTAACGGCCGTCTACGACAACTACGTGGACGCCCTCGAAACTGGAAGCATCGAGGCACTGGAGCGGTACGCTCGGAACCTCTCGGAACGGATCATCCCGCGCGGGGTCGAGACCCACGAAGTCCTCGGCGTCGTGCTCCTGCTTCGGGACGTCCTGGCGCGCTCGCTGTTCCAGAAGTATCAGGACGACCGCGTCCTGATGAACCAGGTTCTCGATGCGTATGAGCCCGCCGCGAACCGGATCGCGGTGACGGTCGGCGTCAGCTTTGTCCAGGAGCGGGAGCGGGTCATCCGTCAGCAGCAGCTGGCAATCCGTGAGCTCTCGACGCCGGTGCTCAAGGTCCGCGACCAGCTGCTCATCCTCCCGATCATCGGCGCGCTCGATGCCAGCCGCGCGCGCCAGTTGACCGAACAGCTGCTCAACGGGATCCGGGAGAACCGGGCGAAGGTAGTGGTCATCGACATCACGGGCGTTCCCGGGATCGATGTCGACGTCGCGAATCATCTCGTCCAGGCGGTGCGCGCCTCGGGCCTCATGGGTGCCCGCGTCATCATCACGGGCCTCTCCGCTGACATCGCGCAGACCCTGGTCAACCTGCGCGTGGATCTCACGATGATGCAGAGCGTCGGCGACCTCCAGGGTGGGATCGAGGAGGCGGAGCGTCAGCTGAGCTACGCGGTGACCCGCAGCGGTGCGACGTCCCCGGACAGTCGAGCGTAGGAATCCCGGCCGGATGGGCGTCTCGATCCTGAAGCAGCGGGACTACCTCATCGCCTCAATCCAGTCGGCGCTGACCGACACCGAGGTGGTGCAGCTCCGCGATGCGCTGGTCGCGGAGGTTGCGCGCCATCGGTCGCGCGGCGTGATCGTCGACGTCGCGGCCCTAGACGTGATCGATTCGTTCGTCTCGCGCTCGCTGAGCACGGTCGCGCAGACCAACCGGTTACGCGGAGCAAAGACCGTCGTCGTCGGGATCCAGCCTGATGTCGCCGTCGCGATGAGCCAGTTCGGCCTGGGACTCGCCGACGTTCATACGGCACTCGATCTGGAAGCTGGCCTCGAACTCCTCGACGGCTAGCGGCGACGCCGGTGGAAGAGATCCGCGTCCCGATCAGGTCGGACGCCGACACAGTCGTCGCCCGCCAGAAGGGGCGCGCTGCCGCCGTCGCGATCGGCCTTTCCCGCACCGACGCGACGTTCGTGGCGACGGCGATCTCGGAGATCGCCCGAAACATCACTAGCCACGCCGGGTCCGGCGAGATCGTGATCCGTCGTGTAACCCAGGGCGGCCATGACGGCCTGGTCGTGGTTGCGCACGATGAAGGCCCGGGCATCCCTGACGTAGCCGCCGTCCTCCGTCATGAGTACGCCTCGGATGCCGGCCTGGGCATCGGCCTGTGGGGCGCTCAGCGTCTAATGGATGCCGTCGAGGTCTTGTCGGAGCCAGGTAGGGGCACCACGGTGACGATGACGAAATGGTGCCGTTTCGACGATGTCGGGACGCTCCTCGGTCAACGAGGCGCGTGACGGAACCCTCCCCCGGACGATGCCGTTTCGATAGGCGCTCGCATCGCGTCGCAGCTCCGACCGGTGTGCCCGCCACTCGAGCGACAAATAGAGCCGCCAACGGCAACGGCTGGTACAAGGGCAATGGCACGGCGACCTTCGTCTGCACGGATGCAATCTCCGGGATCGCTACTCAGCAGCGACACGGCGGCCACCGGCCAGAACGTGTGCGGCATGGCGTCTGACATCGCCGGACACTCGACGACCAGCGACACGGTCAACGTGAAGCCGACGAGACAGCGCCGACCGTCCCGACATTCAACGGCGGGCGCCGTCACCGTCGGTCGCAGCTACGACTTCAGCAGCGTGCCGGCCCTTCCGACCGGCTGCTCGTCGACGGACACCCCGTCGGCTCTTGTTGGCGGCGCGTGCGTCATGACCGAGACGCCGATCTCGTCGACACCAATACCGGCATCAGCATCGGTGTCTGCGCTCGCCGGCCGAGCAGCGCTCGGCGGCTTCGGCGCGCAAAGGCACGGCCAACCGTTCCGAGCGGCCGCAACGGACTGGTCGCGCAGGGTCGTGAGGCCGAGCGCGATCGTGCGACTGCCCGACCGGCGTCGACTCGGGAGTCCGTCACGCCGACTCCGGTAGATGGGTACGGCACGCGGGTGATCGGGCTGTTGTTATCCGGGCCGAAGCAAGTCCCGGCGGACTGCCCCGGAAACCACTCAGCACATAACTGGGCACGAATCGCTCGGGTCGCCACTCGGGGAGGCACGGCGCTGCAGTCACGCCAGCGGTACGCCGACATGGTGCGGCTGCACGTCGCCACGACGAGCAGGCGAACATCCCGGTCCCCGCCTTCAGCCGGAAGATCTCGAGGACCTGTACGCGGCTCGCGTTGCAGCGGGCATGGCGCCCAAGTCCGTTGAGCTGCTGCACACCATCCTGCGGGGAGCACTGGCGACGGCGGCTCAGCGTGGCCACATCATTCGCAACGTCGCGGCCCTCGTCTCGCCGCCCCTCGTCCCGAAGCGCAAGCAGCAGGTGTTCACCATCGGCGAGATCGGTCGGATGCTCGGCGTCGGGGATCGGCTGACCGGCACTGTGGACGGTCACTTACCAGGTGCCGATCCGGGAGGGTGAGCTGCTGTCCATCGTCTGGTCGGACCTCGACCTCGATCGCGACCGGCTGGTGCTCGCCGAACCCGAAAAGGGCGGCATCGCCCGGACGCTGCTGCTGCCTGAACGTGCGGTCCGGGCGCTGCGCGCCCACCGGGCACGGCAGGCCGAGGTGGTCAGAAGGTGGTCAGCCCGGCATCAGGCGCCGCATCTGAGCACGAAAAACGGACGGCTCGAGGAGGGGGCTCGAGCCGTCCGTGAGAACAGAGGGGACGCCCCGTCACAAGCGTCCCTTCGGGGGATATCCGTCTGTTCCGGCAGCGTAGGTGCCTCTTGCCGTGCAGCATGGTGTACGGCCATCCGGCGCCCATTGCAGCGGCATGACAGGGCACCCGGCCACCGCGCCCCTCAGGCCATCGCTTCCCGGGTCAGGATCTCCACGACGGCCGCATTCAGGTCGCGCGCCTCGACGTCGAAGCGCAAAGCCGGCTTGTTGGTGGCGGGGCGGCGGGGACCGATCAAAATGGTCTTGAGGCCCGGCGGCCGTGCCAGGCAGCTGCCCGGATCGTCGGTGATCAGCCAGCTCCCGAAGGCCGGCTCCGGCGGGAGATCCGAGGTCGACTGGATCGGCACCTCGAACGCATCGAGCACGCCGCGCGGCGGGTCGCCCACGACCACAAGCTCGTAGCTGTCGGCGAGGTGCCCGAGAGCCTGGGCCGCACCGGGCATCGGATGCGCTGCCTCCGTGGTCAGCTCGGCACCGCGCGGAATTGACATGACCTGGGGCTCGAAGTAGATCCGGTTCACGATGGACGCTCCGCGCTCGCGCGCTGGCTGGGGGTGGGCAGGCTCCAGATTAAACCTCCGGAGCGCAAGACTACGTGAGATCGGTCTGCTTCACCTCTCCGCGCCAGGCGCCCGTCTCCCGGCCGCGCGACTCGATGAACTCCTTGAAGCGTTCGAGATCGCCCTTCACCTGGCCACCGGGAACGCCGAGCTTGTCGCCGACGTTCTCGACGATGCCCTCCGGATCGATGTCCATCTGGACGGTCACGCGGGTCTTGTTGTCGTCGAGGCGGTGGAACGTCACCACTCCGGCGTTCTCCGCGCCCGATGTCGAGGTCCAGGCGACGCGCTGATCCGGCGTCTGCTCCGTGATCCTGGCGTCCCACTCCTTGGTCTTGCCGGCGATCTTGGCCACCCAGTGCAGGCGCGTGTCATCGAGCTGGTCGACCCGCTCCACGCCGGACATGAACTTCGGGAACTGCTCGAACTGCGTCCACTGGTCATAAGCGGTCCGCACCGGGACCTCGACATCGATCGATTCGACGACGGACGACATGAATCTCCTTTCGCTCGGGTTGTTCGGCTGGAATAGAAGGACGCCCACCGATGAGCTCGGTGGGCGTCCGACGATGACGCGGTGTCAGGGCCTTGGGCGGCCCCGTGCGGTCAGACGGCGCCGCGACCCGTGCGGTTGCGACCGGTGATCATGCTGACGACCAGCACCGTGACGATGGCGCCGATCGTGGCGACGATGATCGTCTCGATGTTGATCCCACTCGTGAGGTCACGCTTGAAGATGATCCCGGCTAGGAAACCGCCGACGAGCGCGCCGACGATCCCCAGGATCACGTGTCCGATCACGCCGAGACCCTCGTCGCCCTTGACCAGGAAACCCGCCAGGTAGCCGGCAATTGCGCCGACCACGATCCAAGCGATGATGCTCATCCGTACCTCCATCCCTTTGTCCTCTGCCCGGTGACCGAGCGACGTCAGTATGACCGCCGGCATGGGCGCGCGGGGAACGCTGCGGCACGCACACCTAACATCTGCCTACAAATTGGGCAGCCGCGCCGATGTTGCGCGGATGGGACATGAACCTGCGGACAGGGTGACGCCGGGACCCACGAGGCCCCGGCGTCTGCTGTCCGGTCGGTCCTCAGGAGGGAGACGCGGACGGGGATTCCATGTCCATGCTGCCCGACGGGGATTCCATGTCCATGCTGCCGGACGGCGATTCCGCGCCCGTGCTGGCGGCGGGACTCGCCGCTCCCGCGCTGGCAGCGGGGCTTCCGCTCCTGGCGGGGGTGGGAGACGCGCCCGGTGTGCAGGCCGCGGCAAGGGTCGCGGCGAGCGCCACGCTCGCGATCAGTCGCTTGGTCATCTGGTCACCTCGTGGATGTCGGCAGGGGGCTCGATGGGGGGACCCCCGGCCCGTCGGCAGTCTGGTAACCGTCAGTTCGGTCCGACCTGTTGGCCGGGCGGCTATTCATTGCACGCCCATCGCATCGACCCGCGGGCCGTCGTGGCCGTTGGGCCGTGCAGCCGTCTCGCAGGCGGTCCTAGCGGGTTGCCGCGTCCGGCAACGAGGCTGCCATGGAGTCAGCCTCCGCGCGGGACACCGACTCGACGCCGCCCGGATCCTGGGCGACGGGCACGTCCCTGGCCTGCAGCCGTTCCAGCACGGCCAGCAATGCCGCTGCGATCGGCACGGCCAGGAGCGCGCCGACGATGCCGCCAGCCCCGCCGCCGATCAACAGGCTGACGATGACGAGGAATGGCGACAGCCCGATCGTGTTCCGCATCACGAGAGGCACCAGGACATTGCCCTCCACGAGCTGGATGACGAGGTAGATCCCGGCCACGGCCAGCGCCAGCTCCGGCGAGACGGTCGCGGCGACGAGGATCGCCGGGATGGCGCCGAGGAGCGGGCCGACGAGCGGCACGGCCTCCATCACCGCCGCGATCAGGGCCAGCAGCATCGGTGACGGGAGCCCGAGCAGGGTGTAGGTCAGGCCGGTGGCAACGCCCATCGTGCCCATCAGGATCAGCTGACCGCGGACCCACAGGCCCAGCCGGTTCTCGATCTCGTTCCACGCCTCCCGTGCGCCGCCCCGCCGTTCCGACGGCAGGAACGCCAGCGTGAAGCGCTGCAGGCGCGCGTGCTCGAGCAGCCAGAAGAAGACCACGGCCAGCAGCGTGACCAGCGAGACGAGCACCTCGGCGACCGTCAGCCCCACCTCGACCACCTCCTCCGTATCGGGGGGCCTGGCGGCGAGCTGCCGCTCCACGGAGTCGAGGATCGCGGTCAGGCTGGTCGACAGGCCCTGGGGGCGGATGTTGGCCGCCCACTCCCGCCCGCGGTCGAGCAGCGGCGGGAGCCCGGCGACGATCTCGTTGAACTGGTTGAACGCAGCCGGCACGACCACGAGGACGAACGCCACGACGGCCGCCAGGAACAGCGCGTAGACGACGAGGATCGACGAGCCGCGGCCGAGCGGCGTGCGCCCGCGGATCCAGCCGACGACCGGCTCGAGCGCCGATGCCAGCAGGACCGCGATGAAGACCAGCAGGAGGACCCTGGCCGCCGCCTGCCCGAGGAGCAGGAGCCCGACGACGAAGGCGACACCGACGGCAAGGCCCGCACCGCGGACCGCCCAGCCGAGGAGCTCCGCACGCATCGTCAGCAGCGGGACAACCCGCTGAAGCGGCGAACGGGCCGGGGGACCGGCGAACCGGCCCGGGTCCGGCCCCGCGACACCTGCCGGCTCAGGGCCTGGGCGGCTTGGGTTTGCCATTCCCGGTCCCGCCCGCGGCGGCGGGATCAGGGGTCGGCGTCGGATCCGCCGGCGGTGTCGGATCGGGGGTCGGGGTTGCACCCGGTGGCGGCGTCGGGACGGGAAAGCCTGGCGGGAGGAACGGCGGCGGCTCCGGCTCGCATGGTCCGACGAGCTCCCCGCCCCACGAGGACTCACCCCAGAAGTAGGCCGTCCGGGACTCGTGTTTCCCCTCGACGCCGGTGCCACGGCGAGCGCGGTCGATCCAGTCGGACACGTCATCGTCCCACTCGCTCGGGCCCAGCTCCGACTTGAGCGGGTCCACCCGCCACTCGTCGCACTCGTTCGAGTAGAGCAGGCCGGGCGGATCGACCGCGGCCAAGCCGCCTGGCTGTGTGCCCGCGATGAACCATTCTTCGACGGTGTCCTGGGTCCACGGTCCACGCTGGCCCCCGGACCACTTGTCCGCCTCGGCCTCGACCACGCCGTCCGGCACGCTGAAGGTGGCGACCGGCCAGTCGGTCGACATGTCGCGCATGAAGGCCCGCCAGAGGGGTGCGGCAGCCGTGAGCGACGTCGCCGGCTTGTCCGGCCGCTTGACCTG
>JACDAV010000016.1 GCA_013695255.1 Chloroflexota bacterium | reverse complement strand
CCTCGCACGTGAGCGGTGAGCGGACGAGGACCTCGTCCACGCCCGCCTCGTCGATCCGGGCGCCCTGCTCCTCGCTGATCTGCTCGCTGCGATCGACCAGGAGCGGCGCGGTCTCGCCCTTCTTGACCTTGGCGCGCGGATCGGGCAGCGAGGCCGCCGCGAGGCGACCCACGAGCCGGCGCTGGAACGCCTCGGGCTCGTCGGCCGATTCGGAGCGGGTGATCCAGCTGCCTTCCTGCGTGCCGCAGTCGTCCTCGCGGGTGATGACGTCCTGGGCCACGTCGACCAGGCGCCGGGTCAGGTAGCCCGAGTCCGCGGTCCGGAGCGCCGTGTCCGCGAGGCCCTTGCGGGCGCCGTGGGTCGAGATGAAGTACTCGAGGACGGTCATGCCCTCGCGGAAGTTGCTGCGCACCGGCACGTCGATGATCCGGCCGGACGGGTCGGCCATCAGGCCGCGCATGGCGCCCAGCTGGCCGAGGTTGCCCTTGTTCCCCCGGGCCCCCGAGGTGGTCATCATCGTCAGCGGTCCGAGGGGGTCGAGCGACTTCATCATGTCGTCCGACATGCGGGCCGTGGTGTCCTGCCAGACGCCGACGACCTGCTCGTAGCGCTCGTCGCCGGTGATCAGGCCGCGCTGGAACTGGCGATCGATGTCCGCCACGCCGGCGTCCGCCTTGGCCAGGGCCGCCGCCTTGTTGCGCGGCATCTCGATGTCGAACAGGCCGATCGTCAGCCCGCCGCGGGTGGCGAACTCGAAGCCGACGCTCTTGATGCCGTCGACGAGGTGGGCCGTCTCCTCGGCGCCCAGGTTGCGATAGCAATCGTCGATGATGAACTTGAGATCCGGCCGCTTCATGACCTGGTTCGTGAAGCGGAGGCGGTCCGGAAGGATCTGGTTGAACACGATCCGGCCGACGGTCGTCTTCATCCGCTGCGGGCGGAGCGTGCCGGACTCCGCGTCCCAGACCTTGACCTCGGCCTCGACCGGCTCGTGGAGGGTCAGGGTCCGGAGCTGGAAGGCGAGGATCGCCTCGTCCTCACCGGCGAAGAGGCGCGGCTTCTTGCCCTTCGCGGCGGGGGTCTCGAGGGTCAGGTAGTAGCAGCCGAAGACCATGTCCTGGGTCGGCGCGACGACCGGTGACCCGTCCGCCGGCGACAGCAGGTTGGCGGTCGACAGCATCATCGTCCGCGCCTCTTCCTGGGCGGCCGAGCTGAGCGGCACGTGGACCGCCATCTGGTCGCCGTCGAAGTCGGCGTTGAAGGCCGTGCAGACGAGCGGGTGGATCTGGATCGCGGAGCCCTCGACAAGCACCGGCATGAACGCCTGGATCCCGAGGCGGTGGAGCGTCGGCGCGCGGTTGAGCAGCACCGGGTGGTCCTTGATGACCTCCTCCAGCACGTCCCAGACCTCCGGCCGGACGCGCTCGACGATCCGCTTCGCGCTCTTGATGTTGTGGGCGAAGCCCTTCTCGACCAGCTGCCGCATGACGAACGGCTTGAACAGCTCGAGCGCCATCTTCTTGGGCAGCCCGCACTGGTGCAGCTTCAGCTCCGGGCCGACGACGATGACCGACCGGCCGGAGTAGTCGACGCGCTTGCCGAGCAGGTTCTGGCGGAACCGGCCCTGCTTGCCCTTGAGCATGTCCGACAGGCTCTTGAGGCGGTGGTTGCCCGTGCCCGCGATCGCCCGGCCACGCCGGCCGTTGTCGATCAGCGCGTCGCACGCCTCCTGGAGCATCCGCTTCTCGTTGCGGATGATGATCTCCGGGGCGCCGAGCTCGAGAAGCCGCTTGAGCCGGTTGTTCCGGTTGATGACGCGGCGATAGAGGTCATTGAGGTCGGACGTCGCGAACCGGCCGCCGTCGAGCTGGACCATCGGCCGGAGATCCGGCGGGATGACCGGCAACACGGACAGGATCATCCAGTCCGGCCGGGTGCCACTGCGGCGGAACGCCTCGATCAAACGGAGCCGCTTGATCGCCTTCTTGCGCCGCTGGCCGGAGCTGGTCCTGACCTCGACATGGAGCGTCCTCGACAGCTCCTCGAGGTCCATCCGGCTGATGATGTCCCGGATCGCCTCGGCGCCCATGCCGGCGTTGAACAGCCGGGCGCGGCCGGCCTGGTTGTAGCGCTCGTCGAGGGCGCGGTACTCGGTCTCGCCCAGCGTCTGCATGGGCTTGAGGCCGTCGATCTCGTCGCGGACCTTGCGCAGCTCGTCCTTGAGCCCCTGGGCCTGGCCCTGGAGCTGCTCGCGCTCGTGGCGAAGCGTCTCATCGACGCCCGCCTTGAGGTCCTCGACCTTCTGGTCGACCGCGCGCCCCTCGTCCTTCTCCCGCTGCTGGAGCTCGGCGTTGACCCGCTCGGTCTCGGCCCCCACGATCTTGCGCAGCCGGGCGGTCGCCTCCTTGCCGCCCGTCTCGCCGGCGGCGACGACGACCTCGCCGGTCGGCTCGAACGCGATCGTCTCCTCGGCGGCGCCCTTGAGCTCCGCCAGTCGCGCCTCGACCGCCTGGGCGGCCGTGACGACCTCCTCGGTGCGTGACGTGCGCTGCGACTCGAGATCCGCCCTCGTCGCCGCGAGCTCCGTGCGAAGCTCGTCCGTCCTGCGGTTCATGTCCCCGCGCAGCTCGTCCTCGAGCTGCTGCAGGCGCTCGCCGGACTTGCCGCCGCGACCCTCGGCCTCCTCCTCGAGCTGCTGCAGGGCCCGCTTGCGCGCGTCCTCGTCGACGTTGGTCGTGATGTACAGCGCGAAGTAGAGGATCCGCTCGAGGTTCCGGGGGCTGATGTCGAGCAGGATGCCGAGCCGGCTGGGCGTGCCCTTGAAGTACCAGATGTGGCTCACCGGGCTGGCCAGCTGGATGTGGCCCATGCGCTCGCGGCGGACCTTGGCGCGCGTGACTTCGACGCCGCACTTGTCGCAGATGATGCCCTTGTAACGAATGCGCTTGTACTTGCCGCAGTAGCACTCCCAGTCGCGCGACGGGCCGAAGATGCGCTCGTCGAACAGCCCGTCCTTCTCCGGCCGGAGGGTCCGGTAATTGATCGTCTCGGGCTTGGTGACCTCGCCCTTCGACCAGTCGCGGATCTGCTCCGGCGACGCCAGCGAGATGCGAATGGCGTTGAAGTTATTGATCTCGAGCATGGTTCTCCTTCGTCACGCGCTGGCCACGGCGCGAGATGAGCGACCGGGAAGCCGTCACTCCCCGGCTTGCGAGCGCCGGGCGGCAGGCCGGCGCAGGTTGGTATC